>JAFXWT010000203.1 GCA_017542695.1 Clostridia bacterium | reverse complement strand
GACGAACGGAACGTTCATAAGCGAGCGGAATTCTTTTTCCACAGTGCCATGGAACATCTTGCTCTGATCGAGAAAATCGTAAAGCACCGCGGCTTTTTCTTTATTTTTCTCGTGCATTGCGGCAAGTCCGCCGTTTTTCATAAGGTATTTGAAAACTTTGCCGCAGCAGTAGATCGCCCAGCAGTTCGGCGTATTGTACAGGGAGTCCGCGTCGGCGTGCGTTTTATATTTTAAGTAGATCGGAGTTTTCGGATCGATGTCGTCGCGAATGAGGTCTTCCCTGATAATGACGATGGCGAGTCCGGCAGGACCGACGTTTTTCTGAACGCCGCCGTAGATGAGTCCGTATTTCGATACGTCGCAGGGCTTTGAGAGAAACATCGACGACTGATCGGACACGAGTACGGAGTCCTTTACGTTCGGGAGCTTTGTATAGGTCGTGCCGTGGATCGTTTCGTTTTCGCAGATGTAAACGTAGTCTGCGCCCTTCGTCACCTCGACTTTGTCCATGTCGGGAATGTAGCTGAAATTCTTATCCTCGCTCGATGCGATTACGTTTACTTTGCCGTATTTCTTCGCTTCGGAGCACGCTTTTTTCGACCAAGCGCCCGTTATTATATAATCGGCGGCGCCGCTTTTCATGAGGTTAAGCGGGACAGCGGAAAACTGAAGCGTCGCGCCGCCCTGAATGAACATAACCTTGTAGTTATCGGGAATGCCCATCAGCGTGCGAAGATCGGCGTCCGCCTCGTCGATTATCTGCTGGAACGCCTTTGAGCGATGGCTCATTTCCATAACGCTCATGCCGGTTCCTCGATAGTTGAGCACCTCGGATGCTATCTCTTCGAGCACCTCTTCGGGCATCATCGCGGGACCCGCGGAAAAGTTGTATACACGTCCGTATTTCATAAAGACCTCCGTTGTATATAAAAAGTAATTTGTCAAGTTTATTATATAATATTTATTTTGTTTTTTCAAGGGGAAAAAGGAAGATGAACGATTTTTTATTTTTTGCTTGACAAAAGGACGTGTTTTGTGATAATATAATATGGCTGTTTTGAAAGAAACATTGACAAATTGCAAGTATATCGAAGCGGTCATAACGAGGCGGTCTTGAAATGTCAGACAGCCGCGCGATGATGCAAGACAGAGACTCCCGAAAAAGGTTCAAAACACGCCGTTTTCGAAACGGCAAAATACTTGCCCAAAATGATCTCTATCGTGAATTCTAAAGGCGAGAAAAATTACAATTAAATAGCAAACACGGAGGGTTATCGAAGCGGTCATAACGAGGCGGTCTTGAAAACCGTTTGGGGCTCAAACCCCACGTGGGTTCGAATCCCACACCCTCCGCCACAAACCCTTGAAAAACCCAGTGTTTTCAAGGGTTTTCTGTTTTTTTCTGCCCTTCACTGATGCAAGGTGTTCTAAAAATTTCCAAAACAAAATGCGAAAATAAGCGGAAATTAACGGCATTTTTTTGATTGGTCATTTTAGAAATTTAAGCCCCAAAAGCTTTATACCACAAGGCTTTTTGAAAATTCCAGAAAAAATATTTTTAGAAATTTCTCGTGGTGTAAATCACCGCTTAATTGCAACCACCTTTGTGAGTTCGAAAATAGCCAAATAAACGCAAAAAATAACGGCACAGCAAACCGTTTCGGGTCTGCTGTGCCGTCTTCGTTTTGGTTAGTTATCTCCATGCCGCTTTGCGATACATTTGGCTCGTTTGATGCTTCGTTTGATATCCGTGAGGATCAGCATGACGTCGTTCAGCTCATCGGCTGATAAGCCGTCGAGGATGCGCTCGATATCCCGATTGAGCATCGCTGCCGTTCCAGGAGTATCGGCTCGCAGGATCCAGTCGGTGGATACCTGCAGGGCTTCGGCGATTTTCATGAGAACGTCTACGCTGAAGTTACGTTTACCTGCCTCGATATCGCTGATATACGATCCCGATATTCCGGCATATTCAGCCAATTCCTCTTGGCTAATTCTTGCTTCCTGACGCGACTTGCGGATGCGCTCTCCAATCTCGTGGTAGAGCTTTTTCTGACAATCTTTCATAGGGTATAAATCTCCTTGTGTATGTATAAAATTTTGGATGACGGATTTGTGCCACTCGGATTTTCTCCGTATGCCGAAGGCTCTGTCTGTGGCAAGGAATGCGATGAGCTGCACTTTGGGTATGCAGTATGCTCCGTAGAGCTTGACGGCGTACAGCTCTCCCGAATCGATTAGATCGTTTACATAGTCGGCAGAGTAGCACGTGACTGCCGCCACATCCTTGACGGACAACCTGTCAGGAGCATCTGTCAGCATACACCCCAGATGCTCTATGTACCGATCCTGCTCCTCTCCCCGAACCGTGAGATACAGTTCGGGGAGCTCAATTGCAGAGGACACGGGACGTGAGCTGAACCTGCCTTGTGGTATTTCATCTCTCTTTTCTCGCTGGGAGCGGTCCATATAGAGCTCCACGTCTTCGATACGGATGGCGTATTTGTGTGTAGAGGCGTTACGCACGCGGCATGGGATGACGCCGTTCTGAAGCATCCAAACTGCCTTGCGTTTGCTCACGTGGAGTATCTTATAGAGCTGTTCCAGCGATATCTCGTTATCGTCCAGCATGGCTTATTCCTCCGCTTCATCGTCTTCGTCAAGGCGGAAGAGGTGGGCGAGAGCCACCGCCGCCGTGTTCTTGGCACTCATATCAAGGTGGGCGTAAATGTCTGCAGTGGTCTTCATACTGCTGTGACCCATCCACATCTGAATCACCTTCATGTTGTTATCGGAGGCGAGGAGCAAGGATGCACAGGTGTGGCGGAGGTCGTGGAAGCGGATCTTGCGCATTCCGTACTTGCGGAGAAGGTATGCGAAGTGCGTGGTCACGTAGTTGGGCTTGATCAGATCGCCCATGGCGTTGACGCATACCATGTTGAGGTGCTTCGTGGAGTAGGCGTCCTTGAAATGCTGACGGTGGAATTCTTGTCTTGCCTTATGCCTTTTCAGCGCTTCCACCACCATGGGAACCATGGGGATGGTACGTCTTGAGGTCTCGTTTTTCATCTCATCGCTGATGATGATCTGGCTTTTTCCGTCTACCAGAATCTCAACCACCTTATGATGGATGTGGATCTCGTTTTTCTCAAAATCTACGTTATCCCACGTGACTCCGAGTGCCTCGCTTCGTCTGACACCGCAGTATGCGGCGAGTATGATGGGGATATATAAGGGATCGTCCTCAGCCAAGGACTCCAGCGTTTTTACCTCCTCTACCGAGTAGTAGGAGGCTTTATATTTTTTTGCCTTGGGTCTGTCCACGCGCATCAGCGGATTGAATTCAAAAATCTCCTGCTTGATCGCGTACTGGAACGCGGCATGCAGGAGATTATGATAGTGCAGAATGGTGCATTCGCTGTCGCCTTTATTGCGAAGCCAATCGTAAAATTCGTTGACCAGCTTGGGTTTGCAATCGGCGAGAGTGACCTTCTCGCCGAAGAACAGCTTGATGTGACCATTGATGTTTCGCTTGTAGCTTGCGTAGGTGGAGGACTGAATTTTCTTTTGGCTGTGGCTCTTATCTGCCCATTCGTTGAGAAAATTGATCAACGGATAGCAGGAGGGGTCTGTCCACCCCTCGCGCAATCTGTATTCTTCTTCCTCAAAGGCACGCATCATCTCGCGCTTACGCTTCTCAATGACCGATTTCTTTGCATCGACGGAAAGCCCCATGGCCTTCCACTTGGGTTTGGTCTTTTTCTGAACGGGATCGTAATGAGAGTAGACAAGGTAGAGTCTGCCGTCCTTGGGTTGAACGCTCGCATTCAGAATGAATTCAGTTTTGGATACAATCATAAGCTCATCTCCTTTTCATTTTCGGTATCACACACAATACCACACTTATCTTGACAAGTCCAGTCCTCGGGGTTCGAAGTTACACTTTCAACACAATTATTTTTGCGAGAAGGTTGGTTTGCACCGGTAAGATAATCGATAACGGCGGTCTTGGCAATACGGTACTCTCTGCCGATCATGACAGAATAAACGTCCCCCTTGCGGAGGATCTTGGAGGCGAGTTTGGTGCTTACGTTAAGAGCGTCAGCGAACTGCTCCAGGCTCATAGCGTCGGGATAGGTTTCAAAAAGAGTGTATACGTTAGATTTTTTCATAGGTTGATTACCTCGTTTCATAATTATTTTTACATAGAAAGAACAGGTCCTGTCTGTTCGTCGCCGTTGTTTTCTTCGATTGCGTCTTCAGCGCCGTGACCTTTATCGTCATGACGGTGGTGCAATTCCAACGCGATTCCGATGGCAGAACCTACTACTGCACCTGCATTAGAGGCTGCAAGGCGTGCCTTTTCCTCGGCTTCAATTTCTTCGGGTGTTTTGTTTTTATCGTCCTCGTTGGATCTCAACCCAGCGGAAGCCATCCGTAACAGACCGAGAGTGCCAACACCAAAAGGGTTGGGAGTGAGAACGCGAGAAGCCGAACCCACCACAGGACATCGTCTCGAATTGCCCGGCGTTCGATTCTTTCCGAGAGCATCTCGCTCGCTTTCCCAACCTGTTGTGTGTACATCCGATCCAATTTCTCCAGTGTTTTCTTCACCGAAGCGTTGGTTTCCTCTGCCGTTTTCTTCATTGCCGACAGGTATTTTTCTGCCGTTTCTGTCATCAGCTCCTCGGTCAAAGCCTGTCCGTATATCAGATTTTCCAGCCGATGGATCATGACCGACAGCCGTTCCCAATCCTCGAGCGTCATCTGTACCATCGGCGTGGGTTCGGGTGGCTGTATCTGTTGTGTTTCGTTGAGCTTCATCAGCTCGTCGAAGGAGAGATCTCTGTCTGATCTCGAACTCATAAGTCATTACCTCCTTGAGATATTTTTCATCGGACAGCTTATCGTCGTTGCACTTTCGGTACTCGCCGTCCTTGTATTTGTCTTCCCGAAAGCAGGTGTAGGTGATATTTTTTCGTCCGTCCTCCCAGCGCACACCGTAGCCGAGACGGGACATGTTTTCGATGAATTCCTCGCGCGTGTAGCTCCACTCCATCGCAATTTTGATGTTGTTTCGCAGACGAAACTTCCAGCTGTTACCGCGACTTGCCGGATAATACTCGCGGTTTCCGAGGGAGGAAGCTCCATCCTTTTTCTCATACGGAGGCAGAGTTGATAGCCCATGCTCCATACAAATGCGGTCGTTGACTTTTCGCAAATGTTTCAGCGTGCTTGGTGTCTGCCTCAGCTTGAGTCCGTTTTCATGGCTCACGGAATTAATGATGATGTGGTTGTGCAGATGCTTTCTGTCAACGTGGGTGGCAACCAAGACCTCGTGGCCTGCCCACTCCTTTGCCAGCTCCATGCCGATACGGTTTGCTTCTTCGGGCGTGAGATTATCGTCGGGATGAAAGGCTTGCACGTAGTGATAGAAATAGATGCCGTTTTCCTTGCCGTAGAGCACCTTGGTCGCCATGAATTCGTCGAAAACAAATTCGGGATTGCAGTCAAGACCCGAAACGGCGCACAGCCTGTCTTCCTCTCCGTAGTGAGTTTTGTGAGGCTGAAGGCAATAATTGATGACCTCTTGCATCGAGGACGGCGTGGAGTTTCCACCGATCTGATACGAAACGTACTTGACAATTGCCATCAGCTATCACCGTCCTTTGTCCGCGCAATCCGAAAGATCTCGCTGTAGAGAGCATACATTGCCGCCCTCGTTTCATACAGATCGACCGTTTTGATCTGCCCCATATTCGACAGCTTGGTGAGCTGATTGAGATTATTTCCGATGCGTTTGAGCTCGGAGAGCAGAAGCTTGAGGTCTTCCAGCACCGTAATCTTTTTGTTCAAGGCGCAGGTGATCAGATAATTCGTGCGGTCAAGCTTTGCTTTCTCGGCGCGCTTATCGATCTCTTGAAGCTCCTTTTCGGTCACTCGAAAAGGAATTGAAACGTCACGTACTCTCAAATGATGCTCCTTTCTGACACGTAAAATTTTGAAGGGGTTGCGGGTCTCCCGCTTTCATGCGTTTGGCGGATAGCCATGCGCTCTGCGTCGCCACGGCTAAAGCCGTGTAAAAGTGGAAAGCCGTCATATCTCCACCTCCTCGTTAGGAACGCAAGGGACGAAAGGGACGGTTGTTTCGAGAGCAGAAGAAATAGAGTCACTTGAGGCACTTGAGTCACCCTCGAACTGTGGCAGATACTTGACCACCACGTATTTCTGACCGTTGCTTCGTTTGCTCTCAAAGAAGACACCGATACCTTCCAGCTGATAATGGTAGCGGTTCATCATTTGCTTGAGCCCCTTTGGATTGACATCTGTGCCGAGATAACCTGCCAGCTCGGTGTTGCTTCCGACGAATTCCTGTGCATCCCTGATGAAGTGATACAGCGAAATCATTTCTTTGGGCATGACGATCTCGGGATTTTTCAAGCTGTCGGTAACGAGCTCCCACGCACAGGTAACGGCATTCATGTCTAAATTGATCTTGCGGTCACGGATGTCACGCCCCGAAGCATACAGGGTGGCGTTATTCTCCACGCGCTCATTCTTCTCCAAAATGAAGATAGCGTCGACCGCACCTGCAATACCCGTACTGCCTGTGAGCTTGTTGATGGGATCCTTATCTCCCATTTTCCTCAGATGATGAACCAGCAGAAGTGTAATGCCAAGCTCGTCAGCCAAGGTACGAAGTGGTTGAAGCTCCACGTAATCGTTGCCGTAGGAGACGTCACCCGTAGGTGTACGGATGAGCTGAAAGGTATCGATGGCGACCAAGACGATACCGGGATGTTCTCGCTTGAAGGCTCGTATCCAATCGCACACGCCACTCTCGATAGAGGTTGAGCCCGTAGCGAAATACATACCGGGCGGAACGTCATCGGTGAGCATATTGAGCCGTTCCTGAATTCTCCGTTCGGGATCCTCGAGGCAGAGATACAGGGCTTCTCCCTGCGCCGTCGATAGATTCCACAACGCTTCTCCGCGTGCAACGTGAATGCAGAGGTTGAGAACGAACCACGATTTGCCGACCTTTGGGGAGCCGCCGAGGATGCACAGTCCTTGCGGCAGTAAGGTGTCGACGCAAAACTTCGTCGGCGGAAGTCTTTTGTCCATGAGAGTTTCACCGTCTATCACGGTGAGCTTATGAGGAAAAACATTCATGTCTTATCCTCCTTTCTGCATTATTAAGCGGAGCTCTCACATCCGCTCACTTAATAAATGTCACCGCTTTTCAAAAACCAAGAAAATACTGTGACAGACAAAAACCGTTTCCCGCAAAAGTTGTGACAGACCGATTGACAAAATGCAGAAAGTATGATATAATTCTATCGTGAATATAAATTCTCGTTAGAGCAAAACGGAGGCAATATGAGATATTTAAGTGAGGAGACCAAGGCAAGGATCATTGATTTCGTGGACGGCTACTATGCCGACAACGGTTACACTCCTACAATTTCAACCATCGCAAAGAATCTTCGTATGAGTGACGGCGTGGTTCATAAATACCTGCACCGTATGACCGAGTCGGGAGAGCTTTCTTACGACGGAAGACATATTATCACGCCTCGAATTGAGGCTGTGCAATCCAGAGAGAACGTAGACATCTCCGGTCAGATCGCGTGCGGAGAGCCCATATATGCAGAGCAGGAATACGGCGACAGCATCTCGCTGCCGTCCTCTCTCGTAGGACAAGGAAAGTTCTTTATCCTCAAAGCAAAGGGAGATTCCATGATCGACATCGGTATCGACGACGACGACCTCGTGGTGATCCGTCAGCAGAATTACGCCGACGAGGGACAGGTCGTTGCCGCCCTTGTGGATGACGACAGCGCAACGCTGAAGAGATATACCGTTGACCGTAAAAATAAAAAAATCGTTCTCCTTGCGGAAAACGAAAAGTATGCACCGATCGTCAGAGACGAGGTTCATATTATGGGCGTGCTGGTCTATCTCTTGAAGGATATGCAAGGGATCTGATATGAACAAGGCTTTGATTGAATTTGGCAACAGCGGCATCTGTAATTTTGATTATTTCTGCATCGACAGCACCGAGACAACCTTCGCGCTCGGCGAGAGAACCTTTGAAAAGGGACAGAGCGTACTGGACGTGTGTTCACTCGATAAGGCTTTCGTCACGGAGCTTGTGAAGCTCGGTGCGGAGCTGTACTTCAAGTACAACCGTACCATGCAGGAGGATTACAGCATTCTGCTATACCGCGAGATACGGGAAGGTATTTTCTCTATCCTTGACGCGGTACAGCACGTAGCTCCGTTTTGCTATTTTAACGTTGCCGATTCTCGCACCGTAGTATCGGAGGTGTTTTCCGAGGAACGACTTGTTGATTATGAGCAGATGTTCGCCACGCACGAGGCGGCGGGACGTACTGGAAAGCTGTTCCGCATGACACAATCGCTCATGAGCGTGTATATTTATCTCTGTTTTGACACAGCCAATTTCGGCACGTTGGCTTTGATCTTTACTCAATATGCCGTGGAAAACAACTGTAGAAGGCCATCCGAGCTTGCCAACATGGCGGCTGCTTTTTTCAGCGACGAGAAAATGGCAGAAGAAATCAAACGGTCAAATCCGCTGTCAATGGTGGAGGGCGTCAGCCTCCGACCTCGCGCCACCGTCGCTCCGGTTATCGTGGATAATGCGAACGGTTAACTTACTATCAAGCGCCGTGTTTACTACGGACGCATGATGGATTTCTTCGTTGCCGATTTTTTCGAAGGTCTGGCGTGTGGTCATTATCTTTGGAGGTGTGGCTATTGCGGACGGTATTTCCTCATGACCACCGCCCACCGTCAGCTTTACTGTCAGACGGTTGCACCGGGCAATCGCTATCCCTGTTCCACTCTTGCCAAGCACCATAAAACCGCCACCGAGCATACGAAAGCCAATAAGCAATCGCTCACGGCGAATCCCATTTACATTCTTTATCAGCAGAGATGCAATTCCATTCGCAAGGATAAGAGCCGAGGTAAGTGCGACGAAGTCACCAGCGACCGCGCCAAGGCGTATGCGAAGAATTGCTATGAACGTGCCTTGGGCGATCCCGTCTATGCACAGAAGCAGTACCCGATCGATATGGTACTGGAGAATATTTATAAAAAATCCTGATGAAAGGAGGTCGGCAAATGCCCAACGAGGAATATTTGAAGGCTGCGAGAAAGCTGTTGCGCGGTATTACCAAAAAGGATTTGCTGACCGCCGAGAACAGAAAACGCATTGTAGATATGGTCAACGCCGAGGAACTTGAACTGTGGGAGATCAACGACGATATTCTTTCCTTGAAGATTCTCCGCGGCGACCTCATAGAAGAATCCGCGACCTATGACCAAGGAATTACCTCATATAAGCCGCTCCGTGAGCACCGTTATAAGGAAAGCGGAACGGATTATACGTGGATGTATCAGCAAAAGGAAACGCCCGAATATCTTGAGGATTTCAACGATTATTTTATCAAGGCAATCACTGAGAAGAATGACGCCTATTTTACCGCCTTTCTGCATTTCTACGAGTCGGTGCTGAACAGCCGTGTGGAATCCTATATCGAACGATATTATCTCAACCCGAATCTGATGCCTGAGCTGAAGCAGACCTTTGTCTTGGTGATGTGGGAACAGATGCTCAAATACGATCCCGCCGATCCGATACCGCTATTGCAGAAGGCGGAATCGGTATATAAAAAGGCATGGCACGCGCACGTTTCCAAGAACGTGGGGGCTGTTTCCATGCCCGAAAAGAAGTATGCCCTTATGCGTAGCGTTGCTCAAACGTACCGTGACGCTCTCGATATGGGGCTTTCGCAACGAGAGGCGGAAGAAAAGGTATTTGAGCAATATGCAGATACGAAACGAAGCATCTTGAAGGAAATCCTACAAATGCTTCCTGCATGGCGAGATGCACTGCCTATCGTCAATCGGGAAGCACCGCGCGATAACTACGGTTACGAGGAACGCTGTACCTATGAGGAATGTCTGTACGACGCATACGACGATACCGCCGAGAGGATCGTATGGCGCAAGGAAATATTCAAGGTGTTCAAATCCGCGGCAGAGGCGCTTTCTTGGAAGGAAAAAGACCTTTTTGAAAAGATCAACGGCATTGATCTGACTACCATGGAGGTGTTCACCTCCACCGACCGAGAAACCCTTGCCTTGACTCATAATTATGCCGACGAGTCGGGCGTGCGAAAAGCAGAGCTGGACGTTTATGAAAAGCTGACGGCAGAGCTTTGCAAGATTGGCTTTGCGGATGCGGTCAGCGTCAAAAAGGTATCCGCGCCCAAGGACTACCCCAAAGGGAAACATCTCATTTATTACGCTTACTATCCGATGTGCGGAAAGGACGGCGGTTTGATGGTAATAAACACTATGATGCCGAAGCTCTCACGCGCCTTTCAAGTGCTTCGCACAGCGGAGGACGATGCCATGAATTCGCATCGGTACGCTACTCTCGCCGCCAAGGGATTGGAGGAGCACCACAGAAAGAGCGCCGACGGAAGCATACCCGCGCGGATCCTCGTTGCACGGTATGCACATACGCCCACGGAACTTGGCACTCCGGAGCAGAAACTTGAAAGGTGGTCGACCGTGAAAACGCACCGATATGTCAGCGTTGCCTACTGCAGTATGACCACTACCGAAGATTATTCGGCAGTCAACTTCTTCTACTACCCCGAAGGGCTGAAGGATGAGGGCGAGGTCTGCTTTGAAATTAAGAACGACGCCATCAAGCTCTATACCGCTGCAATTCCGTTTCCGGCGCCCGATGATATCATCGGCGCAAATCCTTATGGTGAACGTGCGTTGGATTTGCTGTATTCCGAGCTTCGCGGAAGGTCACCGTCCGAATTGGAAGATATAGTTGCGGAGGAGTCTTGGACGGAAGAATCAGTTTGTCTTGTCCGAAAGCTCCGTGAGAAAATCAAGAAGGAGGCGGCGGAG
>JAFXWT010000202.1 GCA_017542695.1 Clostridia bacterium | reverse complement strand
TGTATGCAGGACGATCGCTTGTGTGAATCATTTGTTGTTTTTGAGTATACCGACGGAATACCCCACAACGAACGTCGCAATGAGGAACGCAAACGAGATATAGACCTCAAAAAACGAAAACGTCATTTTCGAGAGCACGGTGACGTAGAGCGACACGACGGAAAATATCCCGTTGCCGAACTCGCCGATCACCTTTCCCGCGTCGACGTCGCCGTTGCCCGAAACGACGAACGCCGTGTAGACGAGCGTCGTCAGTATCGGTATCGCGTTGCCGATAAGGATCGCTTTCAGCGCGCCGACGCCGTTTTTCGCAAAGCGGAAGCCCGCGAGCCACGTCGCGAAAAATCCCGCGAGAACGGCGAACACGCCGACGACCGATATCCTGAATATCGGACCTATCAGAAAGCTCACCTCAAAGTCGATGGCGATAAGCGCGTAGAACAGCACCGCGCTCGCAAGCGGCAAGAGCGCCCACAAGTATACGAGCGGATTTTTTGCTTTTGTTTTCATTTGTTACCTCCGAGAATTTCAACAGTGTCGCCGAGTGCGAACGAATATATCAGCACGCTTTTGACCTCTCCGAACATCAGCTCACACGCCTTTTTGTAATACATGAGCTGTCGCGTGTGCCGCTCGATCAGAGTCTTTTCGATCTCTTCCCGCGGCGTGCCGCGCGCGAAATGATCGGTCTTATAGTCGATAACGACTATCTTCCCGTCGTCGTCGCGGTACGCACAGTCGATAACGCCCTGCACGAGCAGCTTTTCGTCACCGAGAGCCGCCTTCGTGTCTTCCCTCTCGGAAAAATCGGCGGCGTCAAAAGAAACGATGAATCTTTTTTCGCGCCAGATCTGTTTGGCGCTCTTTATTTTTTTTGCGACGTCGGAGCGAAGGAACCGCTCAACGCCGCGCACATCGATCTTCGTAACATCGGTGTCAAAAATGAATTTCCGCCGCGCAAGATACTCTATCTCGGCGCTGACGCCGTTCTTTTCAACTCTGTCAAAATCGAAAAACTGCATGAACGTGTGTGTCGCCGTGCCGCGTTCGGCGGCCGTCACGAATTCGTCATCTTCCGCGAGAAATCGCGGAACGTAATCAAACAGCGCTTCTTTTGACTCTCCCTCACCATCGTCGAGAAGATCGGGATATAGATCGGAAACGGCCACTTTCGCGGGGACTTCCGTCAGCACCTCGTAAGGATATCTGAACGAGAGCCGCTCGTTCACCACGCGGCGCGCAAGCGAAAGCGGCACGTCGTCGCTTGCTTTTTCTTCCTTTTTCGGAGTCTCCGCCCCAATATCGTCCGCGCCGACGACGCGGTATCCGCCGCGACCCGCCATCGAAATTCCGATCAGGTCGAAAAACGAATCACACCCGAGAAGCGAATATTCGGAAATGTATTTCGCGCGGCGCGCGTATTCTCCGCTTTCTCCGAGATCGACGGGCTCGCCCGACGACGACGTGACGATGAGCTTTTCTCTCGCGCGCGTCAGCGCAACGTAGAGAAGCCGCGTCTCATCCTCGAGCGTGCTCTGCCGCATTACGTTCTTCATAATGTCAAACGAAAGCGGCTTTATCTGCCCCAGCCCCGACGGGTGTCTCAGCTTTGTCGCAACGCCGAGCTTTGTGAAAAGCAAATTGCCGCGCTCGTCGTCTCTGTTGAATTTTCTGTCTGTACACGAGATAAAACAAACGGGAAACTCAAGCCCCTTCGAGCCGTGTATCGTCATGATCGAAACCGCGTCTCCCGCTGTCTTGAACGGAGACAGCTTCACTTTCTCCTTTTTATCAATCACTTCATTGATGAACGAAATGAAGTCGAAAAGCCCACGGTACGCGTTCTTCCCGAAGCTGCGAGAGAAATTATACAGTTGTATTAAATTGGCTTTTGCCTGCTCTGCCTCATAGTTTTCAAGATTTTTGTCCGAGCCGACGACAGAGAGGATGTTCGTGTCGAGATATATCTGCCATATCAGTCTGTCGCACGGAACGCTCGGCGCGAGCGCGCGGAATTTTTCGAGGAACGCGAGAAAACGCTTTCCTTTTTTGAACCCCGTATGCTCGGTGAACGCGCGTAGCGCGTCGTAAAGCGAGCCGTCAGCGTACCGCCTGATATAAAGCAATTCGTCGAGCGTCACGCCGAAAAGCTGACTTTTAAGCGTCGCGGCGAGATAAACGTCCCGCGCGGGATTGTCTATGACGTTCAGAATCGACAGCATGAGAAGGACCTCTCCGTTCTCGAAAAACGCCTTGTCCTCGGTGTTCTTGACCGGGATATTCAGCCGCTTCAGCGCACGCTCAAACCCCGTCGACGAAGATCCTTTTCTGAGTAAGATCGCCACGTCGGACGGCTTGCGCCCCGATTTCAGCAGAGCGGCTATCCGCCGTGCGACGTAGTCCTCTTCGGGCGAAATATATGCCCCCTTGTCGCCCTTCGGAAAAACGGATATTTCAACGTCGCCGAACGATTTGTCAAGCCCCGCATAGAGCTTTTCGTCGTCGCCGTACCGCTTTTTGCCGATGTTCATCACGACGTCGAAAACGCCGTTGCAAAATTCGAGTATCTCGTTTGATGAGCGGAAATTCTTTGAGAGGAATATCTTGGCGCCGTCGCCCGTCATTCCGTCAAAATACTTTTTCCTGCCGTCGAGGACGCTCTCGAATATCGTCGGATCGGCGCCGCGGAAGCTGTAAATGCTCTGTTTCACGTCGCCTACGGTGAACAGATTGTTTTTCTTTGACACGAGAGAGAATATCTTGTTTTGAACTTCGTTCGTGTCCTGATATTCGTCGACGAATATTTCGTCAAATCCGTCGCGTATGCGGATCGCCGCCTCGCTCGGCGCGTCGTTTTCCCTGTCCCACAGAACGCTGAGCGCGTAGTGCTCCATGTCGGAATACGTTATGACTCGGCGGCGCGTTTTTTCTTCCTTAAATCGCCTGTCGAACGAAAGAAGAAAAGTCTTTATCTCAGACAGACGTTTAGCTGTTTCGGCAAAGGTAAATTCTATTTCCCTCTCCGAAAAAGCAAGATACGGCGTGCATTTTTTTCTTATCGCATTCTTGAACTCGTCGCGGAAACCGTGTATGCGCTCTCTTTCCGCCGTTTTGGCAGCGCCGCGCGCAAATGAGATCGACGGAGGATCGTAGCTTGCAAAAACATCGAAAAGCTCCGTATAACCCGACGTATCGAGCTTTGACAGAGCGAACTCGCAAAAGCGCCTGTCATACGTAAACGCCGTTTGCGTAGGAAGGTAATCAGGATTTACCTCGCCGAGTTTTTCCGCGTCGCACATCATTTTGCGGTAGTGTTCAAGTGTCGCCCGCAAATATCTCTTTATCTCAAAACCCCATGCAGTATCTATGATATTTGACGCGTCTATGTTTTTATACATTTGTATATATCCGTCGATCGCGTCGATAAAATCCGTTTTGCACGACAGCTTTTCGTAAATTTCCATCATCGTTTCGGAAAAGCCGTTCTTTTTTGATCTGCCACCGAGCGTGTCGTAAAGCAGTCCGAAATCGTCGATTTTCTCGTCGGGAGAGACATTCCCCTCAAACAGATCGTCGATGAGCTTATCCATGACTTTTTCGGAAATGATCTTGATATTCGTCTCGTCTCCGACCGTAAAATCAGACGGCAGACCGAGCTTATCGAAATATTCATGTATCACGTCGAGGCAGAAGCGATGGACGGTGCTCACCCTCGCCGACGAGACGAGGAGCGACTGTCGCGCGACATGCCTGTCCGACGGATCCTCAGCGAGCTTTTCCGAGATCGCGCGCGACAACCGCGCCAATATCTCCGCCGCCGCCGCTTTCGTGAACGTGACGGCAAGGATGCGCGAAATATCGCCGTCGGGCGAGCAAACGCGCTCAATTATGCGGCGCGTAAGCACCGCTGTTTTTCCGGAGCCCGCGGCGGCGCTGACCGCAACGGACATCCCGCGCGAATTTATCGCATTATTTTGATCTGTAGTAAAATCCATGCCGCGACCTCCTTTTTCAAAATTTTATACGTTTGTATAATTACAATTTCACCGCTTTTATCGCCGCTAAAGCGTTCACATCTCCACTCGGGAGCACGCTTTTGACATAGTAAGTGCCGTCGTCCTCCGCGACGTAAAGTTTTAACATATCGCCATATTTCGCCGGGCGCAGATACGATATTGATATCGCAGTCATGTAATTATTCTCGCACTCTGGAACGGCGGAATACACCATATCCGCGTAGCAGGTGTTGTTCATGTGGTCGTTGCGGTCGATGAACGTGTAAAGCACGGGGAAATCGCGCGCAAACTTGTAGTCAAGCTCTTTCCTCATCGCGCCGTGCGCGTCAAGCGTCGCCGTCCTGCCTTCGCCCGCACCGCCCCAAATGTACCCGCTGTCTTTGACTCGGATAAGGCGACCCGTGTTGATGTCGACGAGCGCGCAGACGCACTCGCCCGAAATTATTTCCTCGCCGTCGCGCAAAATGGCATAGTACCTCATGAATTTCGCGCCCGCGGAGTTGCATTCCCACGTCCTGATCTCGACGCTGTCGTTCATCACGAGCGGACTTTTGACGTCGATGCCGAGTTGGCTGACGATGTACGCCCTGCCCGCCGCGTGCATTTCGGTCTCGTCCTGATTCATATTGCGAAGCTGGAGAAACGCCGCTTCCTGAACCATGCGGAATATTCCCGTCGGACGCACTATTCTGTTTTTGTCGCAATCGTGAGAGTTGACCTTCACATATTCGCTCCAAATCATGTTTTCCTCCGAAAAAAGCGCGGGACGGGATTTGCCCGCCCCGCGAAAATGTTTATGTTTATGCCTTGCCGCAAGAGCCGAGCACTTCCGTCATCTTGTGCTTGACCATCTTCTTGACCTCGGCGCGAGCGACCGTGAGATACGTTCTCGGATCGAACACTTCGGGCTGATTCGTCAGCACGCGGCGGATGCCCGCCGTGGGCGCCAGACGGATGTCGGAGTCGATATTGATCTTGCACACCGCCATCGTCGCAGCTTTGCGGATCTGTTCCTCGGGGATACCGACAGCGTCGGGAAGGTTGCCGCCGAGAGAGTTGATCTCTTTTACGTATTCCTGCGGAACTGACGACGCGCCGTGGAGCACGATCGGGAATCCGGGCAGACGTACCGCTACTTCTTCAAGAATATCGAAGCGGAGCGGAGGCGGAACGAGAATGCCGTCGGCATTTCTCGTGCACTGCTTAGCCGTGAATTTGTATGCGCCGTGAGACGTGCCGATCGAGATCGCAAGCGAGTCGACGCCTGTGCGGGTGACGAATTCCTCGACCTCTTCCGGTCTTGTGTAAGACGAATGCTCCGCGGAAACCTCATCTTCAACGCCCGCGAGCACGCCGAGCTCGCCCTCGACGACGACGCCGTGAGCGTGCGCGTATTCTACGACTTTCTTCGTCAGCGCGATATTGTCTTCAAAGCCATAGTGCGAACCGTCTATCATGACAGACGAAAAACCGTTGTCGATACACGATTTGCAGATGTCAAAATCTGCGCCGTGGTCGAGATGGAGCGCAAGGTCAATGCCCGTATCTTCGCACGCCGCTTTTGCAAGCGCCATCAGATACGCGGGTTTCGCGTACTTTCTCGCTCCTGCCGACGCCTGAAGGATAACGGGGGATTTTTCCTCTGCCGCCGCCTCGGTGATCGCCTGAATAATTTCCATATTGTTGATGTTGAAAGCGCCGACGGCGTACCCGCCCTCGTATGCTTTTTTGAACATTTCGGTTGTTGTGACTATTGCCATTTTGTCCTCATTTCCCGGCTCGTGCCGCTGATATTTTACAAATACTATTTTACAACAAATCACGTACGAATGCAAGAGAAAAATGAGAAAAAATTGATGAAATGAGCGCAAAAACGGCGCCGAACCGTGCGAAAACAACTCACTTGACATTTTATCGCGCGCATTGTAAAATAAAATCGAAAAAAATCGCTTTTTTCAAAATCCGAAACGCAAAAGCTTGCCACTTTCATTGCGAAGACCGGATCGACAAACAAAAGGAGAGCAAAATGACGGACGCCGAAAGGTTTGCAAAAGAATATCTCGGAAAAGTGTTCTACTTCTGCCTCAAAAAGACGGGGAGCGACGACGACGCCGAAGAGCTTTCAAGCGACATCGCGTGTGAGGTGATATCGTCGCTTTCGCGCGGCGCGTCGCCCGAAAACTTTGACGCTTGGGTGTGGACCGTCGCGCGCCGCCGCTGGGCGAAATTTGCCGCAAGGAAGTATTACAAAACTCCCGAACAAGTCGACATTCGGGACTACGACGATATTCTCGCCGCCGACGATGACGTCGAGCGCGACGTGATACTTTCCGATGATATAGCGTCGCTTCGGCGCGAACTTGCGTTCATTCGCTCGGACTACCGAAAAATACTCGTTTCGCATTACGTTGACGAGATGAGCGTATCGGAAATATCAAAAAAATACGATATTCCCGTCGGCACGGTCAAAACACGACTGCAAAGCAGTCGAAAAATTTTGAAAGAAGGTATGAATATGGCAAGAACATTCGGCGTGAGAAGCTATAAGCCGGAGCAGGTCGGGTTTTGCACCTCCGGAAACCAATCCTCGGGACTACCGTGGAAAGTGATACAGAGAAAAATACCGAAAAACATACTGCTCGAAGCGAGCAACAACCCCTCGACAATAGAGGAACTTGCAATGGAACTCGGCATTGCCGTCCCCTATATGGAGGAAGAGGTCGAGATACTCGAAAAAAGCGAACTGTTAAAAAAGGTCGACGGCGACAAGTATCTTACAAGTTTTTTCATCTCCCCGCGCGAGTGCACAAATGAGATCATAGAAATATCGTGCGTTTTCTCCGAACAGAATTACAAGGATGTCTGGGCACTTGCGGGAAAGGCGACGGAAAAAGCAAAAGAACTCGGCGTTCTGAATGGAACGGTAGACGAAAGCGACGCACAGATGTTTTTCGCGTTCAACTTTGAGCAGAAATTGGAAGCGGAATGTGTTGACGGCAACATTGATTCACAGTTCAAAAGAGCAAACGGAGAAAATTGGGGGATCATCGGTTTTGAAAGCGGCTCAACATGCCGCCTGCCCGAAAACTTTTTCAACAACAGCGGCTCCGGATCCGATGCCGGCATTCATTCAGACGGTTATCAATCGAACAGAAAATCATTTGGAAAAAATCTTTACAGCGGTGACGGCGTTCCCGATATCAGCGAGCTTTCCGTATTAAAAGCGCTCGCGGAAAACGGTGGGGATCTCAATGCTTTGTCCGAAGGAGAAAAGAATTCTGTTGAATATATTATCAAAAACGGGTATCTTACCCAAACCGCCGACGGAAAAGTGATCCCTCAGATGCTCATTTTCAAGGGCGACGCAAAGAAAAGGATAAACGAATACATCTTCTCTTTGCCCGAATTTAAGGAACTTACAAGCAAAATGAAAGATTATTTTGCAAACGTCCGCAAGATAGTGGCGCGGTACAGTGTTCCCGATCTCAAAGACGACTTCGATTATTATGTCGCAATGTCGGCTGATATTCGCGCAATAATCGCTTGTCTCTGGAAAGATAAAGGATTATACACAGGCGGCAACGCACAATTCCTCGGACTTTACTATTGATATTATATTGCGTTTCCTCGAAAGCGAAGACAAAAAAACAGCGCCCGCAAGCGCTGTTTTTGTTATTTTTTGTATTATTCCGCGTTCTCCGCGCTCTTTTCTGCTTCGATGAGCGCGTCTTTTCTGGAAAGGTTTATTCTGCCCTTCTCGTCCATGCCGAGATATTTGACAGTCACCTTGTCGCCAACCGCAACAACGTCCTCGACATTTTCAACACGCTTTGTGTCGAGCTTCGAGATGTGAACAAGTCCCTCTTTTCCGGGGGCGATCTCAACGAACGCGCCGATCGGGATTATTCTCGTAACGGTGCCCGTATAGCAGCAGCCCTCCGTCGGCTCGAATACGATCGCGTCGATGATGCCTTTTGCGAGCTTGCCCGTTTCGGGATTGACGGCTAGGATGTAAACCGTTCCGTCCTCTTCGATGTCGATCTTCGCGCCGGTTTCGGCGGTGATCTTCTTTATCATCTCGCCGCCCTTGCCGATGACAGCCGCAATCTTGTCAACGTCTATCTTCATAACGATGACCTTGGGCGCGTACTTCGATATTTCAGCGCGCGGTGCAGGGATTGCCTTGAGGATAACCTCGTCGATGATATAGTCGCGTCCCTTGTGCGTTCTTTCAAACGCGGCGCGGATGATCTCGGGCGTAAGGCCGTCGATCTTGAGGTCCATCTGAATGGACGTGATGCCCTTGTGCGTTCCGGCGACCTTGAAGTCCATATCGCCGTAGAAGTCCTCAAGTCCCTGAATGTCGGTCATAGTATCCCACGAGCCGTCCTCGGCGGTGATAAGACCGCACGAAATACCTGCGACGGGCGCCTTGATCGGCACGCCTGCGTCCATGAGCGCGAGCGTCGAGCCGCAAACCGACGCCTGCGACGTCGAACCGTTGGAGGATACAACCTCGGAAACGAGGCGGAGCGCATACGGGAATTCATCCTTCGACGGAAGAACGGGAACGAGCGAACGCTCTGCGAGCGCGCCGTGACCGATCTCTCGACGGCCGGGGGAACGGAGCGCCTTTGCTTCGCCCGTGGAGTAACCCGGCATATTGTAGTGGTGCATATATCTCTTTTCCGTCTCTTCGTCGATACCGTCGAGGAGCTGCGCTTCGGACATGGAGCCGAGCGTTACCGTCGTCAGCACCTGAGTCTGACCTCTTGTGAACAGGCCAGAGCCGTGCGTTCTCGGAAGAATGCCGACTTCAGCGGCAAGCGGACGGATCTGATCCATCGCGCGACCGTCGACTCTCTTTTTCTCGACGAGAAGCCAGCGGCGGACGATCTTCTTCTGGATCTTGTAGATGAGTTCGGGCATGATTACGTCAAAGTCGTATTTCTCGGCGTATTTCTCCGCGAATTTTTCCTTGATGTCGTCCATGATCGGCTGCATGCGCGCATCGCGCACCGTCTTGTCATCGGTGTCTAGAGCGAACATAACGTCCTTCTCGCAGTATGCGAAGATCTCGTCGAACATATCGTGATCGAGCTCGCCCGATTCGTATGTGAATTTCGGCTTGCCGATTTCGGCAACGATCTGATTGATGAACACGAGGAGCTTCTTGATCTCTTCGTGAGCCGCCATGATGGCGTCAAACATCGTGTCGTCGTCAACTTCGTTGGCTCCCGCCTCGATCATGACGACCTTCTTTTCGCTTGCGGCGACTGTGAGTTGAAGGTCGCTGACCTTTCTCTGCTCAGCCGTCGGGTTCATGACTATCTTGCCGTCGACAAGTCCGACGAACATACCGCCGATAGGACCGTTCCACGGGATATCGGAAATGGAAAGGGCGATCGACGCGCCGATCATCGCCGTGATCTCAGGCGAGCAGTCCTGATCTACCGACATTACCGTCAGCGTCAGCGCAACGTCGTTGCGGAGATCTTTCGGGAAGAGCGGACGGATAGGTCTGTCAATAACGCGGCTCGTCAATATCGCTTTCTCGCTCGGTCTACCCTCGCGGCGATTGAACGAGCCGGGGATATGACCGACGGCGTAGAGCTTTTCGTCAAAGTCGACTGAGAGAGGAAGGAAGTCTATGCCGTCGCGCGGCTTCGGCGAAGCCGTGGCACAGCAGAGGACCACCGTCTCGCCGTAACGCACCATGACGGAGCCGTTTGCCAGTCCCGCCACCTTGCCGCTTTCGACAACAAGCGGTCTGCCTTCGAATTCGTACTCGAATTTTCTGTAGTTTTCAAACATTTTTTGCCTCCTGATGTTGTTTTTTATATTCTCCGAGGAGCGCAAAATCTGTTTAGAACTTAAAGAAATGCCGATTTTTCGGCACTTTTTTAAGTGCTATACAAACCCTGCGTCCCCGGCAAATAACGATTAAAAGGGCGACAAATGTCGCCCTTTATGAATCACTTTCTGAGACCGAGCTTCTCAACGATAGCGCGATAGCGCTCGATGTCGCTTCTCTGGAGATATCCGAGAAGATTCTTTCTCTTACCGACCATTTTGAAAAGTCCGCGACGGCTGTGGTTGTCGTGGGGATTCTTTTTCAGATGCTCGGTGAGCTCAAGAATTCTTGCCGAAAGAATGGCGATCTGTACCTCGGGAGAGCCGGTGTCTGTCTCGTGAGTCTTGTTGGCAGCAATAACTGCCTGTTTTTCGTCTTTCTGCATTGTTTTTCACATTTCCTTGAAAATATTATACGGACTGCCGCAAAACCGGGTAACCGTCGGGTGATGCCTTATGGCAAGCTCTTTTCGAGCCGTTTTCCGAATTACCGGGCAATCGGTGTCGCATACGGGGTTAATTTTATCACAAAAAAAACGATTTGTAAAGGGGTTTTCCGAAAAAATTTCGCGCATGGGCAAAAAATTCAGTCCACGCGCGGAAAAAACGGGCTTTTTCCGCCTTGACAAGCGCCGCGATTTGCGGTATACTTTATTCATAAATCATAAAGAGGTGATTATATGAAAAACAACGTTATGTTTCGCGGCGTAATGCCCGCGCTCGTCACTCCCGTCGACGAGGGCGGCAAGATCAAACGCGACGTGCTGAAAAAGCTCGTCGACTGGCATATATCCGAGGGTGTGAGCGGTTTTTACATCTGCGGTTCAACAGGCGAAGGACTTCTTCTTTCCGTCGCGCAGAGAAAGGAAATGCTTGAAGCGACGCTCGACGCGACCGGCGGCCGCGTTCCCGTCATCGACCACATCGGCGCAATGAATCTCGCCGACACTGTCGAGCTTGCGCGTCACGCCGAGAAGGCAGGCGCGGCGGCGATATCCTCCATCCCCCCTATATACTTCGCATACACCGACGACGACGTGTTCAACTATTATAAAAAAATCGCGGATAGCACTTCCCTCCCGATGCTGATGTACGGCTACAAAGGCGCGAGAGACATGCCTATCTCGCTTGTGAAAAAAATCATGACGCTCGACACCGTGATCGGCATCAAGTGGACGTTCCCCGATTTTTACACGATGGAGCGCATCAAGCAGATCAACGGCGGCAACATCAACGTCATCAACGGACCGGACGAAATGTTCGTGTGCGGGCTTTCCGTCGGCGCGGACGCGGGCATCGGCACGACGTACAACATCATGCCCGGGCTCTTCGTCAAGGCGTATAACGCTCACCGCGCAAACGACATAGCGCACGCAACGGCGCTCCAACACGGGATAAACGACGTGATCGAGCGGCTTTTCGCCCACAACGTCATCGCCACGACGAAGGCGATGCTCGAATATCTCGGCTTCGACGTCGGGCAGTGCGTAGAACCGATACATCAGCTCACAAAGGAAGAAAAAACGGCGCTTTGGAACAGCATGAATGGCGTCATCGACTTTGAAAGGCAGGATATCAATGCTTAAAGCATACATAATAACGCTCGCGGTAATGTCGGTGCTGACATTCGTCGCGTTTGCGGTCGACAAGATCAAATCGACGGGCGACAGCTCGCGCATACCCGAAATTGCGCTCCTCTCACTTATCTCGTTCGGCGGTTCCGTCGGAGGACTGATCGGTATTTACGCTCTTCGCCACAAAACGAACCCACTCACGAAGTTTCACTTTGCGATAACCGAATTTGCCGCGCTCGCGGTACAGGCGTATCTGCTCATCATGATCGCGGGGGTGGTGTAAATGGCAAGGAACAACAATTTCACACATGGCAGCTCCGTCGGAAAGAACATCTGGCTCCTTCTCCGCGCGCTGTGTAACGTCTTCGCTTTCTTTCTTTTGTTTTTCTCGCTCGGAAAGAAAGCGGAATGGTACTATATCGTCGCTTCAGCGGCGCTTTGCTTTATTTTGCTCGGCGTGAACCTGCTCATCCCGCTGTCAAGAAGAAAGAAATAACGATAAAGCCCGTCCGAAAAGGACGGGCTTTTTCTCGAAAAACCCTTGACAAATCCCGGTTTTTGTGTAAAATGAGAATCACTCTCAAATTAAAATCGGGAAGCATTCTCATTTCGGAGCGAAAAATGGCACATTACATGACAAAGGGGCGGCGGCAGATACTCGCGCTCCTCGAAAAAAATCAGGATAAACAACTCACCGCGGAGGACGTTTTCGTCGCGCTCGGCAAAGACGCGCCGGGGCAAAGCAGCGTATACAGAATTTTATCATCGCTTGCCGACGACGGCGCGGTGCGCCGCGAAAGACGCGAAAACGGCGAGGGCGTGCTCTATCAGTACGCCGAAAACCTCGGCTGCGACGATCATTTTCATCTCAAATGCACCGAATGCGGCAAGGTCGTGCATCTCCGCTGCGATCTCATCGGCGATCTCGCGCAGCACATCCTCACCGACCACGGTTTTATCGTCGACAAGGGCAGATCGGTGCTTTACGGCAAATGCGAAAAGTGCGGAGGTAAGTCATGAGCGAATTCTGGAAGACACTCCTCGACGCGTTTCTCGACACTCTGCTCGACACGCTGAAAGTCGCGCCGTTTTTATTCCTTATCTATCTTTTGATGGAGTTCATCGAGCACAAGGCGGGCGACAAAACAAAGAATTTCATATCAAAATCAGGCAGATTCGGGCCGGTGCTCGGCGGGCTTCTCGGCGCGGTGCCGCAGTGCGGATTTTCGGCGGCGTGCTCGGGGCTCTTCTCGGGCGGCGTTATCACTATGGGAACGCTGATCGCGGTGTTCCTCTCGACGTCGGATGAAATGCTCCCGATAATGCTGACGGGCGGCTTCCCCGTGCTGAGCGTGCTGAAGATAGTCGGCTCGAAGGCGCTGTTCGGAATAGGAGTCGGGCTTCTCGTCGACCTTTTCGTTCCGCAAGGAAAAGACAAAAAGGACATCCACGATATGTGCGAGCACGACCATTGTCACTGCGAAAAGGGTATTTTCCGCTCGGCGCTCCATCATTTTCTCGAAATAATCGCGTATTTGTTCATTTTCACGCTCGTGATCAACGTCGTCATTGGCTTTGTCGGAGAAGAAAATCTTGCCAAAGTTTTCGTTTCCGTGCCTGTCGTCGGGCAGATGATAGCGGCGCTGATCGGGCTGATACCGAACTGCGCTTCGTCGATAGTCATAACCGATCTGTTTTTGTCGGGCGTGATCTCGTCGGGCGTAATGATGTCGGGGCTTCTCGTCGGAGCGGGCGTCGGACTCGCCGTGCTGTTCCGCACGAACAGAAACTTAAAACAAAACCTCATCATCACAGCCCTGCTCTACACAGTCGGCGTTCTGATCGGCACGCTGATAGATTTAGTGGGAATCGTATATTAAATATAAAACTCCTCCCGCCGCGGCGGAAGGAGTTTTTGATCGTTCGCCTACATCTTGTCAATTATATTTTCGTACACTTTGTCGGAAGGCGTGACGTCGGCAGACGATACTTTTTTCACAACATCGCTTTTTGTCGGTGCGGACGTCGTTTCAACCGTTTCGCCGTTTGAGAGCGCGAGGCGCTTTTCATGCACGCGATAAACGGCAAACGCTCCGACCGCGATGATCAAAACCGCGGGCAAAAGCACGAGCCAAAGCATTGACGCGCCGCTTTCTGCGCCGGGCGCAGCGATCACGCCTATCGTTTCGAGATCGCCGTCAAGATCTCCCGGGTTAACGCCCGACCTGAAAATAACAAGACTCTCTGCACTTGAAAAGTCTCGCGCGATCATCTTTCTTATCTCCGCGTCGTTTTCCTCGGGATAGTAAAGCGCGATGCGAACGTCGTACTGATCCGCCGTCGCCGAAACCTGATACGCCTTGTCGCCGAGAGCGTTTCCGATCGCCGAAACGTACTCGTCAAGCGTGTTTTTCGATATTGAGCACTCGCGCAACTCTACATTTTCGCCGCCCATCATCGCTTCGATTTCGGCTTTTCTTTCCTCTGTCGCGCCCTTTACGACGTAAATGTAATATTTGATCGTCTCCTCCGGCTTCACATCCGGCTTATTCGGATCATAGCCGCTCATTGAAACGGCGTAAATCGCCGCGCCGATATCATCGGGGTAGCCGTTCGTTTCCCATTCGTCGATCACGTCGACACCGGCTCTGTTTGCCGCTGAGTAGAGATCGCTCGGCTTCGTCGGCTCGAATATCTCGGTGATTTCGACACTTGCCGACGTGCCGACAGCCGTTTCATCGGCGGCAAAAGCGTGAGCTGAGCAGAGCGCCGCCAAAACAATTACAGTCAATATAACGGAAATTAATTTTTTCATAAAAAATCATCCTTTCGTATCATTTCAAAGCATTCGACGGAGCTTTTTTATCGCCGAGTCGTACCGCGAGAGGACCGTTCCGAGCGGGACGTTCTGTATCTTTGCGATCTCGCGGAATTTCATCCCCGCGGAAATGTGTAGCGTCACAGCTTCCCTTTCCGCTATCGACAGGCGCGCGAGCGCGCTGTCGATGTCGAGCCGAGAGCACAGCGTTTCGGCGACGTCAGAGCCGTCGGGCATTTCGTCGTCGAGCGCGTCGCTCGTTCTTTTTCTTACTTCGTCGAGCGCCATGTTGTGCGCCATCTTAAAAAGAAAGGCGCGCGGGCTTTGAACGGGAGAATCCACTCCTCGACCGAGAAGGCGCAAAAACATCTCCTGCATTATGTCCTCCGCCTTGTCCCTGTCTCCGACAACGCGGTAGATGACTGTGAACACAGGTATTTTTATTTCATTGTAAACATCGGTAAACGCGGCTTTGTCACCGGTCAGCATAGCCGCGAATTTCATTTTGAATTCCTTTTGGTCCATTTGTTTTTCCTCCGTTCACCTATATAGACGAATGAAACGACCGTTTTATTTGTTTTTCACAAAAAAATTATAACGATTTTATGATTTTTTTCAACATACTCGGCTTTTTTTATACCAAATATCTTGCACGAGCGCGAAAAAAGTAGTAAAATAATGCTGTTATTTTTATTGTTTGAGGCGAAATATGAACGAAACTGTTGTAATACTCGATTTCGGAGGTCAGTACAAAGAGCTGATCGCGCGGCGCGTCAGGGAATGCGGCGTTTATTCCGTGATAATCCCCGGCGACACTTCGGCTGACGAAGTGATCGGAATGCACCCGATAGGGATAATTTTCACAGGCGGCCCGAACAGCGTCTACGAGAGCGGATCGCCGAAGTGCGACGCGGCGCTTTTTGACGCGGACATACCCATAATGGGCATCTGCTACGGCGCGCAGCTCATATCGTATATGCTCGGCGGCAGCGTTTCGCCGTGCAAAAAGAGCGAATACGGCACGACGGACTGCGTCTGCGACACGCGCTCGGTACTTTTCTCGTCGCTTGATGAAAAGCAGAAAGTGCTGATGAGCCACACCGATATGATAACTTCCCTGCCGATTGGATTTTCAAACGTCGCGCACACGAAGATCTGCCCGTGCGCCGCTTTCGCGTGCGACGAAAGAAAGATATACGGCGTTCAGTTTCATCCCGAGGTCGAACGGTCGATAAACGGCACGAAAGTGATATATAATTTCCTCTACAACGTCTGCCGCGCGAGCGGGGACTACTCGATGGAGGACTATCTCGCGCGCCAGATCGAAGCGGTCAAGGCGCAGGTCGGCGACAAAAAAGTGCTGCTCGGACTTTCGGGCGGCGTCGACTCCTCCGTCGCCGCGGCGATGCTATCAAAGGCGATACCGGGGCAACTCGTGTGCGTTTACATCGACCACGGCTTTATGCGAAAGGGCGAGACGGAGACTATCAAAAAGACGTTCTCGAAGTTCGATCTCGATCTCGTCGCCGTTGACGCGGAGGCAAATTTCCTCTCGAAGCTCCGCGGCGTGACCGAACCGGAGCAGAAGCGAAAGATCATCGGCGCGGAATTCGCGCGCACGTTCGAGCGCGAAGCAAAAGCGCTCGGCATTGACGGATTTCTCGCGCAAGGCACGATATACCCCGACGTCGTCGAGTCGGGAAAGAACAAATCGGCTGTCATCAAGAGCCACCATAACGTCGGCGGACTGCCGGAGGATCTCGGCTTCTGCGGCGTCGTCGAGCCGCTGAAATACCTCTTCAAAGACGAAGTTCGCAAACTCGGCAAAATGCTCGGACTGCCCGACGAGCTCGTCTACCGCCAGCCGTTCCCCGGCCCGGGGCTCGCTATCCGTGTGATCGGCGAGATCACGAAGGAAAAACTCGACATTCTGCGCGACGCGGACGCGATCACAAGACAGGAGATCGGCAAGCTGAAAAAGCGCCCCGATCAGTATTTCTGCGTCCTCACCGACACGAAAAGCGTGGGCGTGGTGGGCGATTTCCGCACTTATGACTACACGCTCGCCCTTCGCGCCGTCGTCACGAGCGACTTCATGACGTGCGAGTTCGCGCGCCTGCCGTACTCGCTCATTTCGCGCATTTCGACGCGCATCACCAATGAAGTCCGCGGCGTCGGCCGCGTCGTTTACGACGTGACGGGCAAGCCGCCCGCCACGGTCGAGTGGGAATGAAAAAGAGGCATATTAATGACTAATGTATTCCAAAGCAGAAATTTCCGACTTGTGTTCTTCGGGGCGCTCGTCTCGGAGATCGGAGCGCTGCTTTACAGCTTCGCCGTCGGATTTTACATACTTGAAATAACGGACAACAACGCCTTTCTGCAAGGGCTGTATCTCGCGCTGTGCGGCGCGGTGTTCCTCATCGTGACGCCGATCGGCGGCGTGCTCGGCGACCGTTTTCACAAAGGAAAGATCATGTTTGTCTGCGACTACATCAAAGGCGGACTCATTCTCGCCGCGACGCTCGCGATGTTCATTTTCAAAGAAAACTCCGCCCACGTGGTGATCCTCTTCGCCGTCGGAATTCTCGGCAACGCGGTGAGCGGCGTTTTTTCTCCCGCTTCGGGCTCTCTGTTCCCGCACATAATCGAAGAAGAGCAACTTCAACAGGCAAACTCATATTTCTCGGTCAAAAACGCGCTGCAAAGCATCCTCGGCGTCGTGCTGGCGGGAGTTCTTTACGCCTCGATACCGATCCTCGTGCTGTTCGTCATCGTCGGGATTTGCTATGTGCTGTCGGGCATTTCGGAAATGTTCATCAGATACGACCATCACCGCTCTGAAGAAAAACTCACGGTAAAGCTCGCGCTTTCCGATATGCGCGACGGGCTGGTATACGTAAAGTCGCAAAAACCCATAATGGTGCTTCTGGTCGCCATCCTGTTCATCAATTTCTTTTTCACGCCCATCTCGAGCAATTTCATCCCGTATTTTGTCAAAACGGACGTCGCGGGCGCGCCGTCATACCTCTTTGACAGTTTCCTGACTCCCGAACTTTATTCATCCGTTCTGAGCATGATGTTCGGAATAAGCACGCTCGTCTGCTCGATAATACTGAGCGCGAAAAAGCAGGAAGACAAGTGCGGCAAGAAGATCGCGCGGTTCCTGACCGTGACGGCGGCGACGCTCATCATGGTAACTGTCGGATACTATATTTTCGTTGAGCGAGGCGTCTCTCTGAACGCGTTTTTGATCCTTCTCTGCGGTGGGTGCCTGCTGATCGGAACGTTCATCACGTTTGTCAACATCCCGCTCAATACGACGCTGATGCGCATCACGGACAAAGACAAATTAAGCAAGGTCACAAGTATCATAGGCATCATTGCGCAAGGGATGATACCGATCGCGTCCGTCCTCGCCGGCACCGTTTTGCAATATTTGGGAAGCTCGGCCCTGCTCCTTGCGTCGTCCGTCGGATTCACCGCCGCGTCGCTGTTCCTGCTGTTCAATAAAGAAACGAAGAAATTCTGAAATATTTGGAGTTCCAATGATAAAAACCATATTCCTCGACCTTGACGAAACGATACTTGACTTTCACAAATGCGAGCGCGAAGCGATATGCGACACAATGCGCCACGCGGGCGTTGAGCCGACGGAGGATCTGATCGCGCACTACAGCGCAGTCAATCTCGCGCAGTGGAAGATGCTCGAAAAAAAGATCATAACGCGCGCGGGTGTCCGTCTGCGCCGCTTTGAGATATTCTTCCGCGAGATAGGCGTTTCCGTCAACGTCGGTGAGATCGCCGATCACTTTGAAAACTCGCTTTCGACAACGTGCCATTTCATCGACGGAGCCGAAGCGCTCCTCCCCGCCCTGCACGAAAAATACCGCGTTTACATTGCGACGAACGGCTACACGAAAACGCAGTCGGCGCGGATAAAAGCGTCGGGCGTCGACAAATACGTCGACGGCGTGTTCATCTCGCAGGAGATCGGTGCGGACAAGCCGTCGAAGGAATATTTCGACAGGTGTTTTGCACATATCCCCGACTTTTCGCTTGACGAAACGATCATCGTCGGCGACAGTTTGACATCGGACGTTCTCGGCGGGATAAACGTGGGCATCAAGACGGTGTGGTTCAATCACCGAGGCAATCCGAAGTCCGACGAGATCGTGCCGGACGCGACGATAACGTCGCTCGACGAGCTTTTGCCGCTGCTTGAAAGAATATAAAAAAACGCAGGCCGTGCCTGCGTTTTTTTTGTTTTTATCAAATCAAAATTCCACTTCGAGTCCGTCGTATGATACGATGAAGCCCTCGCCCTTCACCGCCGCCGTCATGTCGTCGTAGTTGACGTTTATTCC
>JAFXWT010000201.1 GCA_017542695.1 Clostridia bacterium | reverse complement strand
GATCGCATTCAGGCATCGTCAACGAGGCGATCAGCATGACGTCGGCGGTCATCGGAATCATTCGTCTTGATATAAAGCGCGGCAAAAAGAGTGACGAAAAAGAAGAAACGCCCGATAAAACCGCGATCGAGCAGACGGAACACGACAATGATCAATGAAAAATGAGGATTTTATCAAAAAAATACGTATTTTTTCAAAAAAATCTTGCCATTTTTGATTTGAAGTGTATAATTATATGTGACAAATATTTTTTTGGAGGTAAACCATGAAAAGCTTTATCAAAGCGATCGACGAACTTCCCCTTATTGTCAAGATCATCCTTTGCATCCCCGCACTCGATATCGTCTGGAATATCTACAAATTGTGCAAAAGCATTGATAAAGGCAACGTGTTCGGCATAGTCGTAGCCGTTATTCTGTTCTTCTTTGCTCCGTTCGTATGGCTCATCGACCTTATCACGCTCCTTGTCAAGGGAAACGTCTGGTGGTTTGACTGATCTGGCAAAAAAAGCGCCGCGGGCGCTTTTTTTATTGCTTTTCTATTGACAAAAACAATTCCTTGTGATATAGTAGGAATTGAAAGAGGTGAAAATTATGTTGATATCGACAAAAGGGCGGTATGCACTGAGAGTGATGGTCGACATCGCTTTGAGCGGCGGAGGCGCGCCCGTATCGCTGCGCGACGTTGCAGAGCGACAGGAGATATCGGTGAAATATCTCGAGGCGATAATTTCGACGCTTGTCAAAGCGGAGCTTGTTGAGAGCTTTCGCGGCAAGGCGGGCGGGTACAAGCTCGCGCGCGAGGCGAATGACATTACCGTTAAGGATATAATCGAGGCGACGGAGGGAACGACGGTGCCCGTCGAATGCGCGGGCGGCGCGTGCCCGCGGCAGATCGGCTGTGTCACGGCTCCGCTGTGGAGCGAGCTTGACAGGGTAGTCGACGACTTTCTCAACGGAGTTACGCTGAAAGACGTGATCAATGGGAATATAAATCGAAATATCTAAATGTATCAATGTAAGAGGGAATGAAAATGACTGTATACGCAGACAATGCGGCGACGACGAAGATATGTCCCGCCGCGCGCGACGCTATGATAAAATGTATGGACGAGTGCTACGGAAACCCGTCGAGTCTCCATTCGGCAGGACAGGCGGCGCAGGAAAAGCTCGTCGTCGCGCGCGAAACGGTGGCAAGATATATCGGCGCTGAGCCGCGCGAAATTTACTTCACATCGGGCGGGAGCGAAAGCGACAATCATGCCTTGATTTCAGCCGCGACGCTCGGTGCAAAATGGGGAAAAAGGCACATCATATCTACAAAAATCGAACATCACGCGATCCTTCATACTCTCGACAAGCTGAAAAAACAAGGATTTGAGATCGAGCTTCTCGACGTAGACAAAAACGGGCTCGTAACGCCCGAACAGGTTGCCGCGGCGATCCGAAAAGACACGGCGTTCGTCTCCGTTATGTTTGCCAACAACGAGATCGGAACGATTGAGCCGATCTCCGAGATCGGCGCCGTTTGCCGCGAGCGCGGAGTCATTTTCCACACCGACGCGGTGCAGGCAGTCGGGCACGTACCTATTGATGTCAAATTGATGAACGTCGATATGTTATCGCTGTCGGGGCACAAATTCCACGGGCCTCGCGGCGTCGGCGCGCTTTATTGCAGAAAAGGGATCTTCCTCGAAACGCTCATTTCGGGCGGCGCGCAGGAAAGAGGAAAGCGTGCGGGTACGGAAAACCTGCCCGCCATTATCGGAATGGCGGCGGCGCTTGAATATTCGTGCGAGAACATGGCGGCTAACGCCGAAAAGATTGCAAAAATGCGCGACGTGCTGATCGACGGGCTCTCGAAGATACCGCATTCCGTCCTCAACGGCGACAGAGTTCGCCGTCTGCCGGGAAATGTCAACATGTGCTTTGAGGGGATAGAGGGCGAGTCGCTTCTGCTTCTACTTGATATGAAAGGAATTATGGCGTCGTCGGGCTCCGCGTGCACGTCGGGCTCGCTCGATCCGAGCCATGTTCTGCTTTCGATCGGGCTTCCGCACGAAGTCGCGCACGGCTCGCTTCGCCTGACTCTGTCGGAGGAAAACACACCTGACGAGATAGCGTACATTATCGAAAAAGTGCCCACCGTTGTTGAATATTTAAGAAATATGTCGCCCGTCTGGGACGAGCTTGAAAAGGGGGAAAGGAAACATGTTATATAGTGAAAAAGTAATGGATCATTTTCAGAATCCGCGCAACGTCGGCAAGATCGACGACGCGGACGGAGTAGGCGAGGTCGGCAATGCCAGATGCGGCGATATAATGCGGATGTATCTCAAGATCGACGAAAACGGCATTATTACCGACGTGAAATTCAACACATTCGGGTGCGGTTCTGCGATCGCTACGAGCTCGATGGCAACGGAAATGATAAAAGGAAAATCTGTTGAGGAGGCGCTGACGCTCTCAAATAAGGCGGTAGTCGAGGCGCTCGACGGGCTTCCGGCGCATAAGATCCATTGCTCCGTGCTCGCGGAGGAGGCGGTCAAGGCCGCGGTCAAGGATTACTACGACAAAAAGGGTATCGTCTACGACCCTGAACTGTTCAAGGAAGTGTCGTGCGAACACTGCGAAAATTAAAAAAACGGCTTTGGGAGGTGTGCCGCCCAAAGCCGTTTTTTATATTCAATAAAATCAGAATCCCTGCACGTCTTCTCCGGCCGCGCGGATCTCATTTGTCGTCCTGCTGTCATGCGGGCATGCGATCGTCGTGCGATAGTTCACGGGAGCCGCCCAGCGCGCCGCGTTGATGAGGATCTGACTGACGTAGGGATTGTAGTATGCCTTGTTCGTCTCGTGTCCCGGCTGGAAATAGAAGATCTTTCCCGCGCCGCGCGAGAATGTCACGCCCGAGCGGAATATCTCGCCGCCGTCGAACCAGCCGCCGAAAACGATGTCGTCGGGCTTCGGAATGTCGAAGAATTCGCCGTACATCTCCTCGTCGTCAAGCTCGAACATCGCGGGGATCCCCTTTGCTATCGGGTGGTAGGGAGCCATGTTCCACACGCGCTCGAACTCGTGATCTCTCCAGCGGAGCGAGCACGACGTGCCGAGAAGCGCGCGGAATATTTTTGAATAATGACCCGAATGCAGCACGACGAGCCCCATTCCTTTAAGCACGCGCTCCTGCACCTTTGCGACGATCTCGTCCGGCACCTTGTCGTGAGCGCAATGTCCCCACCAGAAGAGGACGTCCGTTTCGTCGAGCGTCTTGTCGTCAAGCCCGCATTCTTCCATGTCGAGAGTGACCCATTTTGCCTCTATATCCTCTTCTGCGGAAAGGAATTTGGCGATCTCGCCGCCGATGCCGTCAGGGTAAATTTTTTTTACGTAGTCCTGCTTTTCCTGTACGTTTTCTGTCCAGACTGTTACTTTCATATTGCACCTCATTTGTTGAAATATACGGGTTCACCCGTCTTTGCCGACGTGTAGATCGCCTCGAGGATTTCCGTTACGACGAGTGCCTGCTCGGGATAAACGCACAGCGGAGTGCCTTTTTCGATGGCGTTGTAAAACACGCGAGCTTCGATCTGCTCGGGTTTTGAGCCGCTTGCACCGTCGAAGAACGCGACGCCGCCGACGTCGAGGTTCGGCTTTTCAACGAATTGCTTGCCGAATTTGACTCCGTTGATACGGACTCCGTCGCGCATATCCGCGCCCGCCTTCGTGCCGCAGAGAGTTGTTTTAGCTTCGATTACATCGAGGGTATTGAGCGCCCAGCTGCTTTCAAGCGAGATGACGGCGCCGTTTTCCATTACGACGAAACCGAACGCGGAATCCTCGACTGTGTATTCGTCTTCTTTCCAATCGCCCCATATATTGCCCGTGCCGGGGCCGCCGGGGATCTTCTTGAACGTCTGACCGACGACCATCTTAGGGCTATAGTTGTTCATCATCCAGAGTGTGAGGTCGAGCGCGTGCGTGCCGATGTCGATCAGCGGACCGCCGCCCTGCTCGTATTCATTCAGGAAAACACCCCATGTCGGAACGGCGCGGCGACGGAGCGCGTGCGCTTTTGCGTAGTATATTTCGCCGAGGTCGCCTGCGTCACAGGCGGCTTTTATGTACTGACTGTCCGCTCTGTAGCGGCTCTGATAGCCGATCGTTAAGATCTTTCCCGTTCTTTTTGCCGCCTCGACCATCGCGCGAGCTTCGGCCGCCGTCTTCGCCATCGGCTTTTCGCACATTACGTGCTTTCCTGCCTCAAGTGCGTCGATCGTGATGAAGCTGTGCGAGCGGTTCGGCGTGCAAACGTGAACGGCTACGATGCTATCGTCTTTCAGCAGTTCCTTATAGTCTGTGTAGACTTTTGCGTTCGGGTTGCCGTAGTCGTCGCAGAGTTTCTGTGCGCGTTCCGGGATGATGTCGCAGAAAGCGACGATCTCAACGTCGTCCATTCCCTTGAGGGAGGGGTAATGTTTGCCGCGTGCGATTCCTCCGCATCCGATGATGCCCACTTTGATCTTTTCCATTAGTCCATTCTCCTTTGTGAAAAAAATATTTTCCAAAACCCATTTTACATTTTGCGAGAGGAAAAGTCAACATCAAAAAGATAAATATTATCAAAAATTATTCATAACGCTTGACCTTTTCGCGCGGCGATGATAAAATGAAGAAAAAAGACACGGAGACACCGATGAAAAGAGCCGATTTTGTAACGGAAACAGTTGATTATCCGGCGTGGGCGACGCTCACGTCTCCTTGCCGCGCCGACGAAAAAAGGGAGGCGCTGTATGACTTTCGCGCCGTGCTGACGGCGGAAAAAAAGCCGCGCCGAGCGCTGATGATCGTGACGGCGTCGGATCATCTGTCCGTGACGATCGGCATAGACACGGAGGCGGAATTTGCGCTCCGCAGCTACGTTTATCACCGCGCGTACGAGGTCTACGACGTGACAGACGCTGTCAAGGCGGGAAAGAATGAAATACGCGCTCGATTTGTCGACTCGCGCGCGCCGATTAATCGCGGTTTCGTGTGCGAATTCATCATCGACGGCGAGCGCAAGCCACTTTCGTGGACTTGCCGCGAGGTCAAAAGCCGCAGTTATGTGCCTCATTACATATCCGGCGGCGGGTTCGAGATATTCGACGTGACGGCGGATGACGGCGATTTTACACCGTGCGAGGCGAAAGAATATGCGCTTTCAAAAGGCGTAGACGTTTATCAGAGTTTTCAAAAGCCGCAGGAAAAGAGGGAAGTATCCCCCGAAAAATCGAGTTCCGACGAAGATCGTGAACGATTCGGCGGAGAATATTTCAAATTCAGATCGGCTTCACCGTCGGTGTATTTTTCAGAATTTTTCGCCGTTAACGGCGAAAAGCTATGTTTCAAGGAGATCTGCGGCGTTCATTCGGTCTATATTGACGGGAACGAAGTCGACATGTCATCTCCCGTCGTGACAGGCGGCGGGCATCACGTGATCTGCGTCTTTTCGCGCGGCGGCGAGTGCGCGTTCAAGGTCAGAACAGGCACGAACTTTGATTGGCGCGTCGCTGCGGCTGCGGAGGAAAAAGCGCCGTTCAGATACCCGTGGAATGATATTATACAAAAGTATAAAATACCCGAGACAACAGCCGGGCTGATAAAAAACATAGGCATGGTGCAGATTTTGCCGGAAGCGTCGATCGCGGAGCGCGTTATCGCGCCGTCGCAAGCCGATGTTCTCGCTTTTGAAGGAAAACGCATCACGTTCGATTTCGGCCGCGAGCGCGTCGGACGGCTGAAGATCGGATTTGACGCATCACGCGGAGCGTGGGTGTACTTCCGCACGTTCGAGTATGTTTCATCGCGCGGCGCGCGCGATATGGGCGAAAAGCAGAGCGGGGTGATCGTTGCGAGAGAGGGTAAAAATTCATTTACCTCGTCGCGCCTGCGCGGTTTCAGATACGTCGAGATATGTATTCCGGGCGGGGCGGATGTGCACGATATTACCGTGTCGCTTATCGAAGAAAAATATGGCGCGAACGACGCGGGCGCGTTCGCATCGAGCGACGAAAAACTCGACAGCATCTATATGATATCGCTCGATACCGCCGACGTGTGCATGCTCGACAGTTATGTCGATTGTCCCGGATATGAGCAAAATATTTGGGTGGGCGACGCGGCGATAACGGGGAAGATCAACATGGTCTCTTTCGGCGCGCGCGAGTTTGACGCGCGGTATCTTGACACCGTGGCGCACTCGATGGCGGCGGGGCTCCGTACCTACTACCGCGGGTCGAATCCACTCTACGTAAATGACGCTTACCTGCCTTGCGCTTGCTTCCCGACGTATCCGGATGGCGGCATCCCGATATGGAGCTTTTCTTGGGTAAATCACGTCTGTGAGCATATCATGCATTTTGGCGCGGGAGAGGGAACAAATGCGCTGCTTGCCGCCGCCGAAGAATGTCTCGAGCGCGCGGAAGCGCATATGTCGCCTCGCGGGCTTTTCGCGCCTTGCGGCGCGTGGAACCTCATCGAATGGGCGAACAACGATCTTTCTCCTTACGGCGAAGTGACTGCGAACAATATGATGCTTTGCGGATGTTATACAAACGTATCAAATCTTTTGTCGCTCCTCGGAGACGCCGAAAAATCGAGGATATACCTTGAAAAATCAAAAAAATTGAAAGAGACGATCAACAACTGTTGTTTCAGCAAGGTAAAGAACGCTTACGTCGACACGGTGCGCGACGAGGCGGGATATTCGCTTTATCTTGATTTCTGTAAATTCAAAGACAGAACGCCGGATCCGTACGAAAAATATCTGTCTCTGGAGCGCGTCAGCGTTCAGACGGCGACGTTTGCTTTGCTCTATGACGTTGCCGACGGCGCGCGCAGAGACGCCTGCGAGAGGATGCTCGTCAACGACGTTTCGCGTGGGAATTTCCGCGCGGGAACGCCCGCGCGCCGCACGTATGGCGCGCCGACGGAATACGAGGCGCCGAGCGGCGTCGTCCGCATCGGAACGCCGTTCTTTCTGTATTACGCGCTCGGTGCGCTGTTCAAACTTGGAAAATACGACGTCGCGCTCGACGTTATCCGTCGAGAGTGGGGAGAAATGATTGACGACGGTCTTCGTACGTGCGTCGAAACATTCAAAAACGCCGATGGTGAGTGGGGGCGGAGCATCGCTCACGCATGGAGCGCCGCGCCCGCGGTCTATCTTAAAACGGAGATTCTCGGCGTGAAGCCGCGCGATATCGGATACAGAAAATTCACCGTCGATCCACACCCGTGCGGGCTGACATACGCCGAGGGCGCAGTGCCGACGCCGTACGGCAACATCGTCGTCAAATGGCGGGTCGAGTGCGGCAAAATCGTCGTCGAGGTGGATGCTCCTAACGAGTGCAAGAGAATATAATACAGATGTATAAAACAAAAAAACCTTGCGACAGCAAGGTTTTTCTGTTTTCAGTTTTGATCGGACTGTTCCGATTTTTTCTTTTTGAAGCAAGAGCAGAGCTTCCTGCATTTTTTCATCATCCACGCGAGCGATACGATTAAAAGCACCGCTCCCATAGCCGCGATCATCACGTCGAGCCACGAGAAGCGCAGCGAAATCTCGATATTGTTTCGCCTCATATCGTCGAGCGAATGCAAAACTGTGTTTTTGACGCTTGTCGCGTCGCCTTTTGTCTTTATTTTCATAATAAGTCGCTCCCTTTGCGGTCTGGGATTATTATTTGAATTTGCGCAAGCGATATTCGAGCGGGAATTTTGAAAAGATGGAAAAATGAGAAAATGATTTTCGGGACGCCTTTGTGTAAATAGCACCTTTTTTCTTTACTTTCACCATGAAAAATGATATACTACATTCGGAAAGGGCGAAATCTGCGATAAATCACGGGATTTTTGCATTTTTTCAAAAAAACGCTAACATTTCTTGTTTTTCCGACACTTAACGGGTGAAAGCGCTTTCAGAAAGGGCAAAACGATGAAGAAACAGGAGCTTATCAAACTGCTCGACCGCGAAATGCTCGACCGACTGTTCGGTTTTTGCTACGCAAGGACGAATAATTCGCACGAGGCGGAAGATCTTTCGTCCGACATTACGCTTGAAATACTGAAACAGGCGAAAACGGACGGCGAGATCGAAAACGCGGAGGCGTACGTCTGGCGCGTCGCGCACAATGTATACGCGAAATATTCGGAAAAGCGGCGTGCGGAGCGCGAGCGCTCGTGCGAGGGCGACGCTGACGAATATCTGAACAATATTGCCGACGATGACGTTTCCGACAGCGACGAGGATGACTTAAAAAGTATTTTTCGCGCGATAGCGTTTCTTGCGCGCTCGTACAGAGACGTGACGGTGGCGTTTTATCTCGACGCGAAGCCGACGGCGGTGATCGCGCGGGAGCTTGGCATCAGCGAAACGGCGGTGCGTCAGCGCTTGTTTTCTTCGAGAAACGAAATAAGAAATGAGGTAATGAACATGGATAAAATACAAAAGCCGACATCTTTCGACCACATTGAATACGAGATCTGGGGAACGGGAAATCCCGGTTGGAGCGATCCGAGAGAGGTATGCAACCGCGAGCTTTCGCTTCACATAATGTCGCTCTGCTCAAAAAAGCCGCGCACGGCAAAGGAGATTTCGGAAGAACTTAACGTGCCGATGATATACGTCGAGGACGAAATAAACATTCTTCTCAGAGGGCAGTATGGCAGATACGGAGTTTTGCGCGATGTCGGTGGCGGAAAATACGCAATGAACTTCGTTCTTCTCGACAAGGAGCAGACAAAGCGCGCGTGGAGCATTTTTGAAAAACGCACGCCTTTCATCTGCAAAACGGTCAAGGAGTTCGTGAAAGCGCATGAGAGCGAGTATCTCGCTGTGCCTTTCATAAACAAGAACGTCACGCTGAACGCTGTCCTTTGGCAGCAGGTGCAGAACATCGGATACAATTTCAATCGGAAAGTCAAAGAAATACTTGCCGAAAAGTTTTTTCCGGGCGTTGAAATGCCGAAGCGCGAGTTTTCGGTTTTCGGATTTGAAAATTTCGGCAAGAATTGGTTCGGCGGGTGCGACGGAATTACGGCACGCAACATTCTCGGACATTCCTATGTGCATATTACAAATATATACAGCTATTCAAAAGAATTTCCGATCGAACCGCATTTCCACTGCGGACGGAATCTTGCAAACGACGAAAAACTGCAAATGGCTATCCGCGCTATAAACGGTCTTGATGTGAACACGCTTTCCGACGATGAGAAAGAAACGGCGGCAAAGGCGATCGAGGAAAACTACATCTACCGCGACGGCGACACGCTTTACACAAAATTCCTCGTAATGAATTATGCGGATGACGACGCGGCGGACAAGATATCCGACAAGATCGTTGACGCTTTCAGCGACGAGGCGGAAAAGACGGCGGCGGAGGTAGCGGCGCTTATCAGGGAAGTGCTCCCCGAGCACTTGATCCCGGAGTACAAATTTTTCGCCAATCTTGCGGCGTTCCCTGTTTGCGAGACGCTGATAAAGGCGCTTATCGACGACGGCATACTCGAACCGCTCCGCGACAAGCTGAACGCAGAAACAGTGTGGATGAGCGTAAAGAAATAATTTGCGGATGGAAAAACGGCGGGAGACCGCCGTTTTTTTCGGATTGTTCGGGAAATTAGGGCGATTTGCGAATTGCCCCACGAATAAATTATACAGATGTATAAAAATGAAAAATCCGCGCGGGGCGTGGATTTTTCATTTATGCGTAAGGATCATTCCTTATTCACGATATTGTGTATCCACACGCCTCGTTTGACGAGGATCGTGCCGATGACGGCTTTGACCGAGTCAAGTCCGACGACGGCGGCGTAAACGCCGACGATCGGCAGGGTGGTGAAGTGTGCGAGCACGTACGCCGTCGGCACGGCGAGCAGCCAGACGAAAACGCTGTCAAACAGGAAAGTGACGAAAGTTTTGCCGCCCGCGCGGAGCGTATAGTAGCAGGCGTGGCAGAGCGAGCTCATCGGCATGAAGATCGCGCCGACGATGATGAAACTCGAAGCTGTCGATTTTGCGCTCTGCGTGGCGTTGTAAATGTTCGGGAAGAACGCCGAGCAAGCGGCGTAAACCACTCCGACGCCGATCGAGATGACGAAAACGAGGGCGATCATTTTGCGCGCCGTGTCCTTGGCCTTTTCGACGTCGCCCGCGCCGAGCGCGTGACCGACGATAATACCGACTGTCGTCGAGAGGGCGAAAATGCCGACGTTGAATACGTTATAGAGCGTGTTTGTGATATTGACGGCACTCATTACGTCGAGCGAGCGCACCGAGTAGCATTGCGCCAGCGTCGCCATGCCCGCCGACCACAGCGTTTCATTGAGCAGCAACGGTAGCCCGCGAAGAGCGATAGATCCGAAAAGCGAAGCGGGAATGAATATTTTTTTATAAAGTCCGCGTGCGAACTCGAACTTCGCACGTCTGACGTGCGTCGATATCACGACTATCGAGAGCTCGACAAGACGCGAGATCGCGGTGGCTATCGCCGCGCCGCGAACGCCGAGCGCAGGAGCGCCGAGGTTGCCGTAGATCAGCACCCAGTTGAACGCGAGGTTGACGAACACCGCGACGATGCCCGCCGTCATGGGCAGGACGGATTCTCCCGTTTCGCGCAGTGTGCTCGCATAGCTTTGACACAGGGCGAACGGCAGGAACGTCATGACCATTATCGTGAGGTATTCAAGCCCGTATTTCAGCGTCGCTTCCGCGTCCTCGACTGTGCCGTCGCCGCGCAGATACAGACCGATCAGGTCTTTGCCCCAAACGGAGAGAATGAGCGTTCCGACGGCGACGAGGAACGCGCCGATCATAAGTTTGAAGCGGAACGAATTGCGCACGCCCTCGACGTCGCCTTTGCCGTGGAACTGCGCGCCGAAGATGCCCGCGCCCGACAGTGCGCCGAAAATGGCGAGGTTGAACACGAACATGAGTTGGTTAGCTACGGCGACGCCTGTCATCTGCATCTGACCGACGCGCCCGATCATGATATTGTCGAGCATACTGACGAAGTTTGTGATGCCGTTCTGAAGCATTATCGGCAGGGCGATCGCCAGCGCGGCTTTATAAAATTGTTTGTTTCCGATATATTTTTTCAACATTTTACACCGTGAGTGAGTTTTATGAAATTAACCATTCTATTATATCGGAACGGAAGGGAAATGTCAAGGGATTTTGGCTTTCTTTTGAGCGGGAGAAAATTCGACGGACGGCGAACGAAAAAAATCCCGCGGATGCGGGATTTTTGAGTTTTTATTTCACCACAAATCTCACGAATACCTTTTTGCCTTTGCGGATGACGACGCCGTCGCCGTCGAAGTCGGAGAGGGCGAAATCTTTCGAGAAGCTGTCGCATTTTTCGTCGCCGATGTAAACGCCGCCGCCTTGGATGAGCCGCTTCGCCTCGCCGCGCGAGGGCGCGAGTCCCGAGATCGTCATAAGATCGAGAATTGATATTTTGCCGTCCGTAAAATTGTCGGCGGTAAGCTCCGTAGTCGGCATATTCGCCGTGTCGCCCTTGCCGGAGAAGAGTGCGCGCGCCGCGTTCTGCGCCTTTGTCGCCTCCTCGTCGCCGTGAACGAGGGCGGTCAGCTCGTATGCGAGAATTTCCTTCTTTTCGTTGATGCGCGAGATGTCCCAGTTTTCCATTTCCGCGATCTTATCCATCGGGATGAATGTGAGCATCTTGATGCACTTCATAACGTCCGCGTCGTCGACGTTGCGCCAATACTGGTAAAAATCGAACGGGGATGTTTTGTTCGGATCGAGCCATACTGCGTTGCCCGCGGTCTTGCCCATCTTTTTGCCCTGCGAGTCGGTGAGAAGCGTAATCGTCATGGCGTGCGCATCTTTTCCGAGCTTTCTGCGGATAAGCTCGGTGCCGCCGAGCATGTTTGACCACTGATCGTCGCCGCCGAACTGCATATTACAGCCGTAATTCTGGAAGAGATAGTAAAAGTCATAGGACTGCATTATCATATAGTTGAACTCAAAGAACGAGAGTCCTTTTTCCATACGCTGTTTGTAGCACTCGGCGCGGAGCATATTGTTGACCGAGAAACACGTGCCGACTTCGCGGAGCAGTTCGACATAGTTTAGGGAGAGGAGCCAGTCGGCGTTGTTGACCATCTGCGCCTTGCCCTCGCCGAACTCGATGAATTTTTCCATTTGGCGACGGAAACATTCGGCGTTGTGGTCAATGTCGTCTCGCGTGAGCATTTTTCTCATGTCGGAGCGTCCCGAAGGGTCGCCGATCATAGTCGTGCCGCCGCCGATGAGCGCGATCGGCTTGTTGCCTGCCTGTTGAAGTCGTTTCATCAGCGTCAGCGCCATGAAATGACCTGCTGTGAGACTGTCTGCCGTGCAGTCGAAGCCGATGTAAAACGTGGCTTTGCCTGCGTTTATCATCCGGCGGATCTCTTCTTCATTCGTCACCTGTGCTATCAGGCCGCGCGCGACGAGTTCTTCGTAAATTTGCATTTTTCGATACCTTCCTTAATAAAAATAAAAGTCCCCGACGAATGTCGAGGACGAAAGATCGTGTTACCACCTCTGTTTGCGCGCACCTCGCGGCACGCGCCTTTGTGAGTACGTGACTCCGCGCGATAACGGGCGCACCCGTCGCCGCCTACGTGTCGGGGCGCGGCTCAAAAGTGTATTTCGGTGGCGCGCCTTGCCGTCTTTCACCGCCGACGGCTCTCTGTGAAGGGTGAGCGACACGTACTCTCTTTGTCATTGCCTGTGGGATAAGTATAGCATTAAATGATGGATTTGTCAAGGGCGACAAACGCCTTTTTGACCTTTTCTTTTTTTCTTTGTACTTTTCTTTTTCTGAAAGAAAAGTACCAAAAGAAGCAGACAAGCGTGCCGCTTGACCGCTTACGAGCCGTAGATGAAGCCGAAAATATAGCGGCATTTGCTCCCCGACTAAAACTTCGCCGCACCGCGGCTTTGGTTTTTGAATTTTGCCTTGCAAAATTCACCGTCGGAACCCCGCAAAGGTGGCGTCCACATCAAGCCGGAGCACGCGCTGCAGCGCAGCGCGGATCGTGTCGGCGCGTTGTGCGCTGACGGCGGTTTTTTGGCTTCCTTGTGGGAAGGTGGACTTTGCGAAGCAAAAGACGGATGAGAGGCAGCGAAGCGTTCATAAGGGAGAAAAACGGGCGATTTATTTATCACGCTTTCTTCCGTCTGCACGTTTGAAGTTTCTTTGCCGAGCTTTCTTTTCAAAGAAAGCTCGATGAAAGCATTTCCTTTGCCGCCGTGACCGTTTTTTCGGTTATCTTCTCGCCGCCGATGATGCGGGAAATTTCTTTCACGCGCCCGTCATAGTCGAGCGAAACGACGCCTGATTCCGTGCGCCCGTCGGGCGTTTCGTGCTTTGAAACGAGCAGATGCTCCTCGGCAAGCGACGCGATCTGCGGCGAGTGCGTGACGCAGATGACCTGCGCCGTCTTTGCGCTCTCGCGGAGCTTCAGCCCGATTTTGTGCGACGTGCGGCCGGAAATTCCCGTGTCGATCTCGTCGAAAATGAGCGTCGGCGTCATTTCCTTTTCGGCAAACGCGCACTTGAACGCGAGCATCATTCTCGAAAGCTCGCCGCCTGACGCGATTTTTGACATCGGGAGAAGCGGCTCGCCCGGGTTGGTCGAAACGAGGAACGACACTCCGTCGATGCCCGCGGGCGTATACCCAGCAAGCTGTTTCAATTCAATTTTGAACTCGACCTTGTCCATTTCGAGTGAGGCGAGCTCTTTTTTTATGCGATCTTCGAGAACGAGCGCCGCCGCGCGACGCTTTTCTGTCAGTTTTTCAGCCGCCGTTCTGAGCTCGGCGTACACGGCGCGCAAATCGTTTTTGATGTCCTCGATCATCTCGTCGGCACCCTCGATCTCGGCAAGTTCCTTTTCCGCTTTCTCGCGGAAAGCGATGATCTCTTGAACGGTGTTGCCGTACTTGCGTCCGAGCGATTTTATCGCATCGAGCCGACGTTCGATCTTGTCGAGCGCTGCCGAAGGGTCTTCGATGTCGACGAAGCATTCGCTTTTTACCGTTTCGGCGATGTCCTCGAGCTTTATCTTCATTTCATCGAGCGCCGAAACGTACTCGCCGCCTTGTTTTATCACATCTCCGAGCGCGACGATGGCGCTTTGCGCCTTGTCGATAAGATCGCGTGCCGAAAAGCCCTTGTCGTTTGAGTAAAGCGCGCGTGTGATGATGCGCGTCTGCTTCGATATCGCCTCGGCGTTGCGTATCTTTGCCGCCTCGGCTTCGAGGAGTTCCTCCTCGTTTTCGCGCGGGGAGACCGATTTTATTTCGCTTATCTGAAATTTCAGCATATCGGAGAGGCGGCGCTTTTCCTGTTCGCTCTTTTTCAGCGACGCTATTTTGCGCTCGCCGTCGAGCGCTTTTTGATATATCTTCGCGTATTCGGCGATGTCGTTTTCCGTTTCGGCGAACGCGTCGAGGTATTCGATGTGGTTTTCGTCATTTAATAGCATCTGACTCGCGTGCTGAGTGTGGAGACTCATGAGGTTCGACGCGAGAGTTTTCATCACCGTTGCCGAAACGGGTCTGCCATTGATGCGCGCCGTCGATGAAAGAGAGTCGCCGTCAAGCGTCAGTTCGCGCGAGAATACGAGTTCGCCGTCGCACTCAACACCGAGCGAGGCAGCGACGTTCGATATATGCGCCGGCACGTCTGTAAACTGCGCCGTGACGGACGCTTTCGTCTCACCGCTGCGGACGAGCTCGCGCGAGGCGCGCTCACCCATGATGAGCGAGATCGCGTCGATGATTATTGATTTGCCCGCGCCCGTTTCGCCGGTGATAACGGAAAAACCGCGCGGGAAGCAGATGCTCTCGCGCTTTACGATGGCGATGTTTTGAATTGTCAGTTCTCGTAGCACTTTTTGTGCCTCCCGTATGGCAAATTACGATTCCACTCCCGTGAAATTCTTAACGGTGGCGATGAAAATGCGCGCCGTTTCTTCGCTTTCCGTAGCGACAAAGATCGTGTCGTCGCCCGCGATCGTGCCGACGACGAGAGAGCCCGCGACGGCGTCGATGGCGGCGGCGGCGGCGTTCGCCATGCCCGTGTACGTCCTTACGACGACGAGCGTGCCCGCCTGCCTGATCGAAATGAGCGTCTCGCGCATGATGTTTCTGTATTTCGCGTTGTTTTGCGGATCGTCGCTTTTCTGAACGGTATATTTGTACGAGCCGCCGTTTGTTGATCGCTTTACAAGGCGAAGCTGTTTGATGTCGCGCGAGACGGTCGCCTGAGTGACTGAAAAGCCGCGCTCGCGGAGTTTTTCGGTGAGTTGTTCCTGGGTGTCGATGTTATCGGTCGCGATGATTTCGAGAATTGCATCGTGTCGTCCTGTTTTCATATTGTAACCTCATCTGTTGTATAATTTTGTGTTAACTATGTCGAAAAAGCGGTTTTCGCCGATTTTTATAATTTTCGTTCTGAGCGCGGATCGGCGGATCACGGTTTTTGAGCTTTCGCTCACGTGGAGCTGGTTTATACCGTCCGGCGTTACGACGACGCCCGTGTCGGAGCTGTTTGTTTTTCCCGAAATTTCAAGCACGGAATCGGCGGAGAAAACTATCGGGCGCGAACCGAGCGAGTGCGGGCAGACCGGAGTGACGCAGATAAGATCTGTAAGCGGGTCGATTATCGGACCGCCCGCGGCGAGCGAATACGCCGTCGAGCCGGTCGGTGTCGAAACGATGATCCCGTCCGCCTTGAACGAAATGACGCGCCGTCCGTCACAGCTGAGCGTGAACGACGCGATCTTTGAGCTGGCGCTTGAAAAAACGGTCACGTCGTTGAGAGACGTGTAGCTGCTTATATTGTCTCCGTCGGTAGCGGTGACGTCGAGCATCATTCTTTCTTCTATCGAATAATCGCCCGAAAAGAGAGACGCGATTTTGTCGATGTCGTCCCGCTCGATGCCCGTCAGAAATCCGAGATGTCCGAGATTTATGCCGAGTATCGGAACTCCGCGGCGCGCCGATGCGCCGCATACGCGGAGCATCGTTCCGTCACCGCCGAGCATTATGAGCGCGTCGGCTTCCGACACGAGCTCGTCGATATCATCGACATATTTGAATACGTCGATGTGTCCGCCGACATCCTCACAGCCGTGCAGCATCGTAACGGACGCGCCGTGCTTTGTCAGAACGTTAAGCGCCGCGTGGACGTACTTGTCCGCGTCGTCGCGCTCACGATTGAGATAAAGCGATACGTTTTTGATTTTTTTCATGATTTTCCTCCGAGTGCCGCGCTGACGCACGATCTTATGTCGAGCGAGCCGACGGCGGCTCCTTTTTTGAAAAGAGCGAGATATTCGGTGTTTCCGTCGCCGCCTTTGATCGGCGAGGGGATGACCGAGAGCATACCGAGACTATGGCATAGTGCTTCGGTGATGAGCTTTTCGATTACTTTTACGTGTGTTTTTTCGTCTTTGACGACGATGCCGCTCTTGCCGATGTTTTCGCGCCCCGCCTCAAACTGCGGCTTTATCAGCGAGATGAATGTCCCGCCGTCGTCGAGAATTTCGGCAACTGCTCCGTAAATGAGCGACTGCGAGATGAACGAAACATCGGTGACGACGAGCGGTACGCGCCCGCCGACGTCGCCTTGTGTTAGCGTGCGGGCGTTCACGCCCTCCATATTCTTCACGCGCGGATCGGTGGCGAGCGAGCTGTCGAGCTGGTCGTGTCCTACGTCTACGGCGACGACCTCGCGCGCGCCGCGGCTGATGAGACAATCTGTGAATCCCCCTGTTGACGCGCCGATGTCGACGGCGCGCAGACCTTCGGGCGAAATTCCGAACGCATCGAGCGCGGCTTCGAGCTTCAGCCCGCCGCGGCTGACGTATTTTTGCGGCTCGGAGATCGTTATTTCATGCTCCGCGCCCGATATTTCCTGCGACGGTTTCGATATTTTTTTACCGTTGACATATACTCCCCGCGATATGAGTTCCGCGGCGGCGGTGCGGCTTTTTGCGTATCCGCGTTCTTTTAGGAAAACGTCTGCTCTCATTTTTTCTTTTTTGACGTGTGCTTTGTCGTTTTCTCGAAAATGCTGAGCGAAACGGCGACGGCCGTCACTATTTTGTCGGCGTAATTCAGTCCCGCCGCTTTGCCGATCGCTTTAAGTCCGACGGTGAGCGCCGAAACGACGCCGCAGATGATGAGGTTTATCCATATTTCGTTTGAGCTGCTTGTCAACATCGCCATTTTTATCGCTATCGCCGTCGCCGTCGCACCGGAAACGACGCCGCAGATATCGCCGATGATGTCGTTGCAGAAGCTTGATACGCGGTCGGCGTTTTTTATCATTCTGACAGCGCGGCGGCCGCCGCGCACCTTGCGTGCCGCCATCGAATTGAACGGCGCGATGTCCGCCTTCGTCACGGCGACGCCGATGACGTCGAAGACGACGCCGATCATGATGAACAGGAAAAGTATCAGAATCGAGAAAAAGACGTTGAGATAGTTCATCAGCTCTGACGAGAGCAGGGAAAGGACTATCGAAATGGAAATACTCGATATGAACGCCGCGGCGACCCACTTCCAGTTGACAAGGGAGAAGAACGACGGCTTTTTCTGCTTTTTCGGACGGCGTTCGCCGTCCTTTTCGGGATGTTCCAAAAGGACCTCCATTGAGATATGTAAATGAATGATTTGAGTTAAGCGACGGTGATACAAAAGGTAAACCTTGCGACATCAGGTCAAGTAGGCTTTCCCCGTGCCCGACCGCCCGTTACCGATGCGGCGGTTTCCCATTAAAGGGCGCGTCGGAGCGTCACCGCGTCCGCGACTTGATTGCCTATAGAGTTCGCACTGCAATCCCTTTTGTATCTCCGTAAGAACAGCCTAGGAGCTTTCCTCGGATAAAGTAACCACGTTTCCTAGTCTCTTTTGCAGCATTGATTTCAATCGGCAGTCGCCTCGTTTTCAGGCCATGAAGAACGATTTGTTCCGCTATCCGCCAATGCCGCTTCAAGGCAGGCTACACCATTCACAGCAACAAGTACCGCATAATGGGTTTAATCCTTGCCCGTAGTCTCGGCTCAATGGTTTTGCAAAGGCGCCTTAACCACTTGACAAGGCCTCCATGGAAAGAGGGTCGTGTTCCGTATGCCATTACAGATCGCCCGCGATCCTAATCTCCCAGCAGCCACCCTAAGCTGGGCGCAAAAAGCAGCAACAAGGAGTTTCATCGATATGCCCTTTAACGGATTTTTAGGCCCGTCTTCGGAAACGTGTGCTTCAACTAGGATACTGCACCGTCACTACGGTATAATACCGCACTTATAATTATACAATATATTTTCGGAATATGCAAGGGGTTTGGGCGTTTTTCTTCTTATAGGAAGAAAACAAGCATACTTTTTCTTTCTGCGTGAAAGAAAAACGCGGACCCCACGCACTTACGTACGTTCGCACGCGGGAACCACTAAGTATCAAAAAGAACACTGCTTTTCGGCAATCCGTGAAGCCCCACGGACTCTTCGCTACGCAAAGATGGCGTCCAAATCACTGTCCGAAAAAGAAAAAGAGAGCTTTCGCTCTCTGTTTCATCTTATATTCAAATCGAAATCCTTATGACAGCACGGGCATTTTGCTCGGTGCTCGCCGACGATGCGGCGGAAGCGGAGGATGTTGTGGCAGTTCGGGCACTTGACGTAAATATAGGTGTCCTTAAACTTTTTCCTGTTTTTCTGCCGCATGAAAAATGCTTTGATCCTGCCGCGGAAAACGAGATATTTCGAGTTTTCCTCGCGGCGCTTCGATACATTCCTCGACAGCGAGCGGAACATCGACCATCCGATGAAAATCAGCGACACACCGTAAAGGATATACCCCGCGACGAGCGACACGAAAATCCGGACTATCGTGCTCGCGATAAGGAACACGAGAGATATCCACCACAGCAGGCGGCACAGCTCGTCGGGACCGTTACGCCCGTAGAAGAACGCGGCGAGGCGTTGGCTAAATCTTCCCATTCAATAAACCTCTCTTCATTCCGTTCTGAGCGCGGTGACGGGATCCTTGTTCGCCGCGAGGCGCGACGGGATAAGTCCCGCGATGAACGTCAGGAGCATACTTATCGCAACGAGCACGACGGCGCCGATAAACGGCAGAGCGGCTCCGATATTGGATATACCCGAAAGCGCCCTGATTATTGTGTTGATTGGTATGCAGAGCAGGAGCGTCGCACCGATACCGATGATGCCCGAGAAAAAGCCGATCGTCAATGTTTCGGCGTTGAAAACGCGCGAAACGTCGCGCTTCGACGCTCCGACAGAGCGCAGTATGCCTATTTCCTTCGTTCTTTCGAGAACGGAAATATATGTGATTATTCCTATCATTATCGACGAAACGACGAGCGAGATCGCTACGAACGCGATGAGCACGTACGAAATGACATCGATTATCGTCGTTATCGACGACATGAGCAGTTTGACGTAGTCGGTGTACGATATTTTGTCGGTTTCATCCACCGTGTCGTTGTATTTCGTTATGATCTCGGCGATTTTGTCCTTATCGGAGAAGGTCGAAGCGAAAATGTTGATCGACGAGGGGTTGTCGAGTGTGACGTAACCGAATTTTTCGAGGTTGTCCTCATACGTCGAATCGGAGACGCTCTTTGCTATCATTTCGTCATAGATCAGCGCGTACTGACCGTCGGAAAGCTCCGTTTTGCCGAGCATGGCGGCAAGCTGCTCCGAGGGGATCTCGCCGAGCGTCTGGCGGACCTGAGTAGCGTAACTGTTCGTTATCTGCGCCGCCATCGACGTTGCGACGTAGCTCATCAGCGTTTCGTCGTCCATCTCTTTTATCATTTTTTCGTACTGCGGGTACTGCTCGAGCAGTTTCTGCTCGATTACCTCGCGGCTCGCCGAACCGACGAACTGATCCATCATCTTCTGGATGTACTCGTCGGACGGGTGGCTCATTATCTCGATGTAAAGCTCCGCTTTTTCCTCGTCGGAAAGGGAAGCGATATACTCGTCGACCGCCGTTTTCTTTTCATCGTCGGTCGGTTCCGAGGTGTTTTCGTCTTTGAATCTGAGCCCTGTCAGAACGTCTGTCTTGTCGTCTTCAAGCTGAGCTTTGACGAGCGGATTTTCCGCCGTCGCGTTGATTATGTGCGTCGTCAGCGCCGAAGTGTATCCGATCGTGCCGCCGATCATGCCGGCGACGGCGTCCTCGTTCTGACGGACGATGCCGACGATCTTAAGCTCCGTTTCGGCGGTGCGGTAAAGAGTGTCCGTGCCGAGATCGGTTTCGGTGAGGTCGGTGTACGTTCCGTTGCCCGGAATGTACATATCGGGAGAGAGCACGACGCGGAACGTCTTTCCGATGATCTCGTCATACGTCCATCTTTGCACTTTGCTCTCGTTCGTCTTGCCGTTCATGTATTCGTTCATGACGGAGATCAGCTCTTCCGACGTTTTCAGTCCGAGCGCGTAAAGCGACACGTCGCTTATCTCGTTGCGCTCGTTGACGACGATGATTATCTCGTCGTATTTTTCGGGCCATCTGCCTTTCAGAACGTCGTACTGCTCAAACAAAAGGTCGCTTATCGGCTCGCCGTTCTGCCCCGCGAGAAGCTCCGTCCACACCTGCGACTGCGACGACATCGGGCCGAAGCTCGAATACATTGATGCCGCCGAACCCGATATTCCGATGGTATTCATCATTTCGGAAAGCAGGGCTGAGTAGTCGGAACGGACGATCTTTCCGTCGGGGTCTGTCGTGTAGATATTCATCGGCAGGTCGTACGAGTATTTCACCGTGGCGATCTTGTAAAGCTCTGTGGTGCTTGTCGCCTCGTTCATTTCCTTGTCGAGATACTGCTTGAAACGAGCGAGGTTGTTCTTACTCGTTTCAATGTTGACCATCGAGTTCATCAGGTCGTACATTATCCTGTTTTCGTAGACCGCGTCAAGCTCGTGATTTCTGTCTTCAGAGTTGCGGCTTTCGGACAAAGTAGATATGACGCTGGAGAGATCGGTCGTTTCCTTTTGTATCGTTATCGGATACGTCGAAAGCGTGTCCTCCTGCACGCGGTTTATATAAAGCTGTATTCCGTTTGAAAGCGCCATTATCAGCGCGATTCCGATGATACCGATGCTGCCCGCGAACGACGTCATAAACGTGCGCCCGCGCTTTGTTCCGAGGTTTTTGACGGAGAGCGACAGCGCGGTGAATATCGACATTGAGCGCTTGCCTTTTTTGACGCCGTGCTCTATTTTCGCCTTTTTCTTTTTCGATTTTTTGTCCGTTGGCTCGGCGGGAGCGGCGGGGATCATATCGTCGGTGTAAGGATCTGTATCGCCCGTGATCCTGCCGTCTTTGAGCCGCACGATGCGCGTGGCGTATTTGTCGGCGAGGTCGGGATTGTGCGTGACCATGATGATGAGGCGGTCGCGCGAGATCTCTTTCAGTATCTCCATTATCTGTACCGACGTTTCGGAGTCGAGAGCACCCGTCGGCTCGTCTGCAAGCAGGATGTCCGGCTCGTTGACGATGGCGCGCGCTATCGCGACGCGCTGCATCTGCCCGCCGGAAAGCTGGTTCGGCTTTTTCATCATCTGCTCCGAAAGTCCGACTTTACCGAGCGCTTCGGCGGCGCGACGGCGGCGCTCTGTTTTAGAAACGCCCGAAAGCGTCAGCGCCAGCTCGACGTTGGCGAGCACCGTCTGATGCGGGATATGGTTATAGCTCTGGAACACGAAGCCGATCGAATGGTTGCGGTAGGTGTCCCAGTCCGCGTCGTGATATCTGTCGGTCGGAGTGCCGTTTATGACGAGCTGTCCGCTCGTGTACCTGTCAAGTCCGCCGATGATGTTGAGCAGCGTCGTCTTGCCCGAACCCGATTGACCGAGCACGGCGACGAACTCGCTCTCGCGGAAATTAACGGAGACGTCAGAGAGGGCGTTCACCTTCATTTCGCCCGCGACGTAAGTTTTCGTAATGTTTTTGAGTTGAAGCATAATTCCTCTGAAAATTTTTATTTTGTACTTAACATTATAAGCAATTCTTTTTTATTTTTCAATAAAAAAACTTGAACAAAATGTAAACAATGAAAAAAATTGCGAGGGAAAAATCAATTTTTCTCTTGACTTGACAGGGCATTTGTGTTATACTAGCACAGCGGGTTAAAGCTATACGGAAAGATGGCTGAGCTGGTCTAAGGCGCACGACTGGAAATCGTGTAACGGCTAATACCCGTTCCGGGGTTCGAATCCCCGTCTTTCCGCCATGAAAATGATGCGAGGCATTTTTGTCTCGCATCATTTTTTGATGCTATGACGTGGATTCGAAAGGCGGCTCTTGGAAACGACCTGAACGGTCGTTTCAACCGCCGTGGCTTTTCCGCAGAAAAGCGAATCCCCGTCTTTCCGCCATGAAAGAAACCTGATTTGTCTCTGACAAATCAGGTTTCTTTCAGTTATATTCGCCTGCGGCGAGTGATATTGCGTTGCAGTTATATTCGGCTTGCGCCGAGTGATATTGCGCTTCGCGCAGTTTCGGGGCGAATATAATATCACTTTGCGGCATCGCCGCAAAATATAACTGTCCCGCAGGGACAATATAACTGCCGCCATTGCGGCAATATAACTTGTCCGTTTCATTTTCGATCGAAATTCATTGACAAATACATTTTTTTATGATATTATCGTTAGCGAAAACTAACCGAATGGTGAAAGCAATAAACGAAAGAGTCTGAGGTGTCTTATGTGGAAGAACGTGATCATCGGGATTACGATCCCGTTTATCGGAACGGCGCTCGGTTCGGCGTGCGTGTTCTTTATGAAAAAGGAGCTGAGCCGCAGAGTTCAGCGCGCGCTGACGGGTTTTGCGGGCGGAGTGATGGTTGCGGCGTCGATATGGAGCTTGCTCATTCCCGCGATGAATCAATGCGCAGACCGAGGCAGGTGGGCATTTTTGCCTGCTTTTATCGGCTTCTGGCTCGGTATCCTGTTCCTGCTTCTGCTCGATAAGATCATCCCGCATTTACATATGAACGCCGAACAGGCGGAGGGACCGAAAAGCAAGGCGAAAAAGACCACAATGATGGTGCTCGCGGTCACGCTTCACAACATTCCCGAGGGGATGGCGGTCGGCGTGGTGTTTGCCGGACTCCTTTCCGGCTCTGCAGAGATCACGGCCGGTGGAGCGCTGGCGCTTTCCATAGGCATTGCAATACAGAATTTCCCCGAGGGCGCTATAATTTCGATGCCGCTACACGCCGAGGGCAAGACAAAGGGGCGGGCGTTTCTGGACGGCGCTTTATCCGGAGCGGTTGAGCCGATTGGCGCGATCCTGACCGTTCTGTTTGCGGGACTGTTCGTTCCCGCAATGCCGTATCTTCTTTCGTTTGCGGCGGGCGCGATGATCTACGTTGTCGTCGAGGAACTGATCCCCGAAATGTCGGCGGGCGAGCATTCCAACGTCGGCGTCGTGATGTTCGCGCTCGGATTTACGGTAATGATGGCGCTCGACGTGGCGCTGGGATAATGAGATCGTTTTTGAAAAAGCGATCCATCCGCATTTTCGCTATACTCAAAGCGGGCTTCCTTACACAAGGGGGCCTTTTTTGCCGCCGCTCTTGACAACATGTAATACTTATGATAAAATACAGTTAATTCTAAAAAGCAAATAATTTTTCAGGAGGAACACAATGGGACTTATTAAAGCATTGGCGGGAGCTACTGGAAGCGTACTTGCAGATCAGTGGAGAGAATTTTTCTACTGTGATTCGCTCGACGCGAACACACTTGCCGTCAGAGGACAGAAGAGAACCAATTCAAAGCGTTCGTCGAACTCGAAGGGCGACGACAACATCATCTCGAACGGCTCGATAGTCGCAGTTGCGGACGGGCAGTGCATGATGATCGTTGACAACGGAAAAATCGCCGAGTTCTGCGCGGAGCCGGGCGAATTCGTTTACGATTCGTCGACGGAGCCGAGCGTTTTCTACGGCGGCTTCGGCAAAGGACTGCTCAACTCGTTCAAGACGCTCGGCAAGCGTTTCACGTTCGGCGGCGACACGGCGAAAGACCAGCGTGTGTACTATTTCAACACAAAAGAGATCATCGGCAACAAATACGGAACGCCGAACTCCGTTCCGTTCCGCGTTGTCGACAACAACATCGGGCTCGATATAGATATCGCTATCAAGTGCTTCGGCGAGTATTCGTACAAGCTCATCGACCCGATGATATTCTACAAGAACGTATGCGGCAACATCACCGAGGCATACGGCCGCGAAAATCTCGACTCGCAGCTGAAGAGTGAGCTTCTGACTGCGCTCCAGCCGGCGTTTGCGAAGATATCCGAAATGGGCATCAGATACTCATCTCTCCCCGGTCACACGACGGAGATATCCGACGCGCTCAACGAAGTACTCTCGAAAAGATGGGGCGAGGCAAGAGGCATTGCGATCCATCAGTTCGGCGTTTCGTCTGTTAAGGCGAGCGAAGAAGACGAGAAGATGATAAAAGAGCTCCAAAGAAACGCGACGTTCCGAAACGCGAACATGGCGGCGGCGCACCTCGTCGGTGCTCAGGCGCAGGCCATGCAGGACGCGGCGAAAAATCAGGGCGCGGGCGGCGCAATGTTCGGCTTTGCCGGAATGAACATGGCGGCAAACGCCGGCGGTTTCAACGCTCAGAATCTTTATGCAGTCGGCGCTCAACAGCAACAGCAAGCGCAACAGCAACAGACACAGCAGCCCGCTCCCGCGGCACCCGCGAAAGAAACGTGGAAGTGCTCCTGCGGCGCTGAGAACACGGGCAAGTTCTGCGTCGAGTGCGGCGCGAAGAAGCCCGAGACCGTCGACGGCTGGAAATGCCCGTCGTGCGGCACGATGAATAAGGGCAAATTCTGCCTTGAATGCGGCGCGAAGAAACCCGCATCAGCCCCGCTTTATCGTTGCGACAAATGCGGATGGGAACCGAAAGACCCGCACAATCCCCCGAAATTCTGCCCCGAATGCGGAGATCTCTTCGACGACAACGACAAGGTATAAACAGACCGGCTTGATTTTCATTCGGAGGGAATATGGATATACTGAATTATAAATGTCCCGCCTGCGGCGCTCCGCTCCGCTTCGACAGTTCAAAACAGCTCCTTGTCTGTGATTCCTGCGGAAATGAGTTTGAAGCGGCTGCAATGGAGCAGCTCAGCGCCGACAGCGAGGAGAAAAAAGACGAATTTGAGTTTGAGGAATATCATGGCGAGGATCTCGGCGAAGGCGTTGTATACACTTGCCCGTCGTGCGGCGGTGAGATAATCGGCGACGAAAACACCATCGCGACGAAATGCCCGTACTGCGACAACCCGACCGTCATGTCGGGGAACGTGTCGGGCGTGCTCCGCCCCGACATCGTGATACCGTTCAAGCTCAGCAAAGAGGACGCGAAAAAGGGGCTCATCAACTTCTACAAAGACAAAAAACTGATGCCGAACGCGTTCAAGGACGAAAACAAAATCAATGAAATACAGGGTATATACGTCCCGTTTTGGCTTTTCGACTGCGACGCGAGCGCGTCCGCGTCATTCAGAGCGACGCGCGTCCGCACGTGGAGCGACAGGACGTACAACTACACAAGAACGGACTATTTCAACGTATACCGCGAGGGCGTCGGCTCATTTGAAAAGGTGCCCGTCGACGGCTCGACGAAGATGGACGACGCGATGATGGAGGCGATAGAGCCATACAACATGGACGACGCCATCCCGTTCGGCTCGGCATACCTCACGGGGTATCTCGCCGACAAGTACGACGTTGACGAAAAGGCGAGCCGGCCGCGAGCGGGAGAGCGCGTCAAAGCGAGTATGAATATGTTTCTGCGCGGAAGCGTCGAGGGATATTCGACAGTCACGACGGCAAGCTCCGGGTGCAGCACAAAGAACGGCAAGGCAAAATATGCGCTGCTTCCCGTATGGCTGCTCAACACAAAGTGGAAAGACAAGATCTACACGTTTGCGATGAACGGGCAGACGGGCAAATTCATAGGCAATCTGCCGTGTGACAAAGGCAAATTCTGGCGTATGTTGCTGCTGATCGCGGCGGCTGTGGCGGTGCCCGTCGCGGCGCTGCTCATCCTGCTTATGTGAGGTGCGCCATGAAGAAGATATTATCTGTATTATTCACGGTCATCCTGCTCGCGTCGCTCGTGTCGGTCAGCGCGTCGGCGGCAAAGCGCCACGTAATCGACAACACGGGAACAATGTCGTCGTCTCAGATCGCACAGATCGAAGCGACGTGCAAGGCAATCAAATCGGAGTATTCGTTTGACGTTATCTACGTCATAACGAACACCATAGGCGGCAAATCGCTCGAAAGATATACCACCGATATCTACGACGAGGAATGTGAATTTGACGACGGTGTGATCTTCGTTTTCAACACGGAAGAATTCGGGTACGAAGACGAGGAAAACTGGGCGATGATCGGCTTCGGCAAGGGCAAAAAACTCGCCGGAAACGAAGACACGCGCGCCGCGCTGATGGACAAGATGACGTACGATCTCAAACGTGGCAGAGATTACGGCAGCGGTGAGAATTTCTACAATGCATCCATCTACTTCACAAACAAGTGCCGTTCATTTTGCGACGGCGGCTTCAAGGGCGAGCCCAAGGACCCCGGTAAAGTCGCTATACGCATCGTGATCGGGCTTGCCGTCGGTCTTTTCGTCGGCTTATCTGTGACAAAAAAGGAAAAGAAAAAGCTGACGACGGCGGTCAAGCAGAAGGGCGCGCTCGGATATATGATCGGCGACAAGTCCTCGATCACCGTTTCGCGCGACATCTTCCTCTACTCTCACACGACGAAAGTCCGTCGAGAGAGCAATTCGGGAAGCGGTGGTCGCAGCTATGGCGGAACGTCGGGCGGCGGACGCAGTTACAGCGGAGGCGGAGGCAGGATCTGATATGCACGACGAACTGACGAGAGTCGATATAAAGAAAATGCAGGAGGAGATCGACTACCGTAAATTTGAACTCATGCCGAAGCTCAAAGAGGAACTGAAACACGCCCGCGAGCTCGGCGACCTCAGCGAAAATTTCGAGTATCGCGCCGCGAAGCGCGAGCTCGGACGCAACAACAGCCGCATCCGTTATCTGCAAATGATGATAGACACGGCGAAGATCGTCGACGTGAAGAGCGCCGACGGCGTTATCGGACTTTTTGACAGGATAAAACTTTACGACGAGGACGCGGAGGAGGAGATGGAAATCGTGCTTGTGACGACGCTTCGTCAGAACTCGCTCGAAGGGTACATAAGCAAAGAATCTCCGCTCGGCAAAGCGATAATGGGCAAAAAAGTCGGCGATCGCGTGCTTATCAAGGTCAACGACAAATACAGCTATTATGTTAAGGTTTTGTCCGTTGAAAAAGGACGCGATGACGAAAATCTCAGCATAAGTACATATTAAAACGCGAGAAAGGGAGCGTCGCCCCGACGCTCCCTTAAATACGGCATAAAGCCGAAATAAAGCAAAAGAAAAGGAAAAGAAAAATGAAGAATTATTTTGATCTGAACGGACAAGTGGCGATAGTCACGGGTTGCTCAACGGGACTCGGCGTTCAAATGGCAAAGGCGCTCGCGAGCCAGGGCGCGAAGATAGTTGCCGTCGCCAGACGACAGAACCTCATCGACGAAGTCGCTGCCGATATTGCGAAAGAATACGGTGTTGAAACGCTCGCTATTCGCTGTGATATCACGGATACGGAAAACGTCAACGCGATGGTTGACGAAGTTATGAAAAAGTTCGGCCGCATCGATATTCTTGTCAACAATGCGGGAACGGGCGCTGTCGCGCCCGCCGAGGACATTACCGACGAGCAGTTCCATAACGAAATGAACATCGACCTGTTCGGCTCGTTCAGAGTCGCGCGCGCCGTCGCAAAGCAGGCGATGATACCGCAGAAATACGGCAGAGTCATAAACATCGCGTCGATGTATGGTCTTGTCGGCAATAAGATCGCCGGCTCGGCGCCGTATCACGCCGCAAAGGGCGGCGTCGTCAACCTCACGCGCGCGCTCGCGTCCGAGTGGGGCAAATACGGTATCACAGTAAACGCGATCTGCCCGGGATATTTCTACACGCCGCTGACGGAAGAAACGCTGAACTCGGATTTCTTCCAGCAGAACGCAAAGACGATGATCCCCGAGGAGAGATACGGAAAAGAGGGCGAGCTTGACACCGCCGTTCTGTTCCTCGCGTCTCCTGCGTCGTCGTACGTTACGGGGGTCAATCTCCCTGTCGACGGCGGATATACGGCAATGTAAATTATATTTACAACGAACAAAAACTCCCGCCACGGAGGGAGTTTTTTTGATATTTTAATCAAACACGCAATACGTTTCGGGGCACGGATAGCCGATGTCGAGCGGATGAACGCCGCGCTCGATAGCGTCATAGACGAAGTTCATCGGCTGCGGACCAAACGGCATACAGAGTTTTTGATCGGGGACGCTGTGCAGATGCGGCGGGATGTCTTTTCTATGCGTTTTCGAGTATTCCCGAAGCGGCTCGGCGATGGCGTTTGCAAACTCTATCGACGCCGCGTGGCATATCCCGCGGAAAACGTCGTTTTGAGCTTTCGTCAGGCACGGCACGAGTACCTCGTATCCGCTTTCGGTCTTTTTCAAAAACCCGCGTTCCGAGAGAAGCGGTATCGTTTTGATAAATCTTGTGTCTGAATCGGTTTTTTCCGGCGCGATACCGTTTTTGATGTGGTAAAACAGAGTAGCCATTCCGATTTCCGTGTCGCGCAGAAGTCGTGTGCCGTATCCGTCGAATTTTTCGGCGCGATAAGGATAAAGCGCGCTTTCGTAATTGTACATAAAAATTTGTTTTTCCGCGGAGGGAGAGTGTACCGTCGTCCAACGCTCGCCTGCGAGACTGTATTCATGTTTTCCTTGCTTTTCCGGCGGTATTTTGTAATTTTCGGGGACGATCGTTCCGAAGGCGATCCATTGTCCTCCGTTTGGACGCAGAGGAAAGACCTGCTTTGAGCGATATTTTTCGCCGCCCATATACGTTCCGTTGTCCGCGATCTTTATTATCATATATCTTTCGAGACGAGGACTGTAAAAATCGGTCTTTTTAAGTCTTTCGATCGCTGTTTTTACGGAAGAAAGATATGCGTCGATATTATCGGAGACGAATTTTTCGGCATCATTTATGTATTTTACATAGTCAGATACGTGATAGATGATGAAATCAGTATATACTTTTCCGTCGCCCGTTTTTACCATCATTTCGCCGCCGACGAGTTTTTTGATTATCGGTTCGATATATGCCGCCGCCACACCGAGCGTTTTTGCAATGTCGCTGACGGAGAGCGGTTTTTCGTATGCGGCGACGAGGATGTTTTGAGCCAGAAGATCATCTTGGACAAGTCCCCCGGGTTCTTCGTTTCTTCCGCTTACGCCGCTGTTATTGACAATTAGTTTTTTCGGCATATAACTTTGTTCGTTGTATTTTTCCATTTGCGTTAGTCCTTTCTTCATCTGCTTTCTGCCAAAGTCGAGCCGGCTTTTCACCGTGCCGACGGGGATATTTTCCTCCGCGGCGATGTCCGCGACGCTTTTTCCGTAAAAATAGTGCTTCACGATCGCGCGGCGGTATGATTCGGAGAGATACGTGACCTCGCGGCGCACCTCCTCGCCATCCTCGTGGCGCACGATGTCGCTGACGAAATCGTCAGACTCGGGCGCGTCGAAATCGTCGCCGATGAAAACCTCCGGCTGACCGTACTTTTTGCGAAGCATATCGTTCCATTTGAAATCAAGCACTTTTTTCAGCCACGCGTGCGGGTTTTCGATAGTCTTGCCGCGGCTCTGATATGTCAGCGCGGCGAGCACGGTTTCCTGCACGAGATCGGCGGCTTCGACATGACTCCCGCATATTGAAAGCGCGATGGGAGTTAAAAAGTCGATATATTTTTTGGCATCTTCGTTTTTCATTTTATTGTCCTTCGGTGAGAGCTCTCGCCATTATAGTCGCAAAAAAAGCGATTCGGTTCGACGTTTTTTGAAAAAAGGAAAAATAAGCAAAACGCCCCCTTTTGCAAGGGAGCGAAAGAGCGTTTGTATCAGTCAAAGAAATCGAATACCTGATTGCGGCGGACGGGAGCTTCCTCCTTCGGCGGCTCGGGCGCTTCTTCTTTCTTTTCGCGCGGTTTTCTCGGCGCGGGTGCGCGTTTTGCTTTGATCGGCGCGCTCTTTTTCGCAGGCTCGGACGGAGATGCCGCGAGCGACGCGGAAATGTCCGAAAGTATTGATGCCGCCTCGGTATTTATGCGGTAGTTTACCGTTTTTCCGTCGCGGCGCGCGATGATCACTCCGCTTTCACACAGCAGGGAAAGGTGATGCGACAGCGTGGGCTGAGAAAAAGGCATGGCTTTGAGCAGTTCGGTCGCGCTCTTTTCGCCGTCTGTGAGGGAAAGCACGAGGGAAAGACGGTTTTCATCTGAAAGCGCCTTGAAGATCTTTGCGGCGTCTGAATTTGTGATTGCCATAGTGTACCTCCGAAATTTTTTTTGCATTTTCATTGTATCACACAAATTCAAATATGTCAATATGTAAATATGTGAAAATGAAAACAAACTAAAAGCCTTCCCCTTGAGGGGAAGGTGTCACGCTTTGCGTGACGGATGAGGTGTATAATGGCGCGCAAGAGCGGAAGCCCTCTGTCGCGTCCGCGGGCGCGACATCTCCCGCTGAACGCGGGAGAGAAAGATGTTTTTATCTAAAAAACAGCTTGAAATGTTTTGTAAAAGATGTTATAATTAAAAAAGAAAAAAGCGATTTTTGGAGGAAAAAATGGAAAACAAAGACGAAATTCGCGTGTGGGGCATACATACTACCGACGATGATTTATTTTTGAAAGAAAATGTTTTGGCCATTGGCTGGGAAGAACTCGGTGACCTTGAAAAAATTGAAAAAACAAGAGAAGGATTCAAAAAAGAATACGCAAGAGTTTATTCGGATGCTTCAAAAGGATCAATTTCTACTAATGCGGGACAACTATTTCGCTTTGTATGTGAAATGCAAATAGGGGATTATGTCGTTTTCCCTTCAAAAAGTGACAGAAAAATAAATATCGGCGTTATAGAAAGTGACAGTTTTTTTGCCGCTGATGAAAAAAAGTATAATCATCGTCGCAAAGTGAAATGGAAAAAACATTTTCCGCGAACATTTTTCTCACAAGGCGCATTGTATGAGGTTGGAGCGGCATCAACTTTGTTTTCCGTTAAAAACTATGCTGACGAGTTTATTTCTTTTATAAATGGAAAGAAAGATAATCCCACATTTATTAATGGAAATGACACAAGTGTTAGCGCAACCGCTGACGAAATAAATCAAAGTACCAAAGACTATATTTTACGAGCATTAAGTAAAAATCTGAAGGGGTATCCTTTGGAACAACTCATCGCAAATTTGCTCGAAGCGATGGGGTATCGTACCACCGTTTCAAAGCAGGGCGGAGACAGCGGAATTGATATAGTTGCATATAAAGATGAATTGCCGCCACGAATTCTTGTTCAGGTAAAGAGCCAAGATAACAACATTACCGAAAGCACGGTTCAATCGTTCAAGGGTGCCATGCTGGACGGTGACTACGGATTGTTCGTTACTCTCTCTGATTATACGCAAAATGCAAAGGTTTTTCTTGATAAAAATCCGATAATCAAAGGTATCAACGGATATGATCTCGTCGATTTGATTTTGAAATATTATGACAAACTTGATGAAAAATATCAAAAAGACATTCCGTTAAAAATGGTTTACATACCGATAGGGAATGACACGGAATAAAAAAAGAATCAAAAAAAGACAGCCGCACGGCTGTCTTTTTTTGACGTTAATATCTATAAAGCCTATTATAAAACTTCACTGCCGCGGGATTTTTCAGGTGTGAGTCGAGATCAAGCATATTTATTACGATCTTGCCTTTGCCGCACTTGATCTCGCCCGTCACGAGCGCAGTGTGCAGCGGTTTGCCCCACGCGCTGCCGCGCTCGTTGTTGCCGCTGATAAGGATCGGCGAAAAACCGTCGGCGGTGAACGTGCGCGAGATGAGCGGAGTCATCATATCGTCTTTTTCGCTGTACCAGAGTCTGAAATCGTCCTTTTCAAACCCCGCGACGAGCGGATGACCGGTCTTGCGCGAAACGAAGTGGAGCGGGCGCATGCCGCACGATTTGACTTTTATCTTATGTCCGCAAAGCTCGTATTCGCCCGGTTCGAGATCTTCGATGACGACCGTATTGCCTTCTTTTGCGAGCGCGACGATCTTGTCCGCGTCGTCGATCCTCTTTACGACGATCGCCGTTTTCGGCAGGATATCTTCCTTATTATATATCTCGATCTGTTCGTCGGCATAATGAACGACGCTTCCGTATTTGTCTTGCAGGATCGCGCGAAGCGTATATTTGTCGCGCGCCACGCATTTTGGCGCTTTGAACGTGATCTCGCCCTGACAAACGCTGTCGTTCGCGCCGAAATCGGCTTTGAACGCGCCGCGGGCGACGGCGCGGTCGCCTTTGATCAGCTCAACTGTCAGCGTGTGCCCGTCGGAAATGCTGCTCGTGTCGTTGCAGATGAACGCTTCGACGCGCACGTCCTCGCCCTCAAAGAATGTTTTTCTGTCAGTGCGGAGACTGACGAGCACGGGGGAGAGCAGGTCTCGATATGTAAAGAACGCCGGCTTCGGTACTCGCTCGCAGTCGACGATCGTTTTCATCCAGCCGGACGGGAATGCGTCGATGAAAAGGTGTATTGCAAACGAGACCATTCGCCGGTCTCTGCGGAACGCGCCCGTCTGGAGAGCCGTTCCGAATACCTGATGGCGACGGCTTTCATTTACCCAACCGTCAAGGTCGTCCTGTGTATCATAGAAAAAGAAGTGCATATTTCCGCTTTGCGCGTTGACGATACGGCTCGGCGACCATATTTTTTCTTCATCTTTCGACTGCGGAAGCCATTCTTTCGGATAGCGGCGGCGCATAAGATCGACCGTGTCGAGGCCCTCCGCGCCGAATTCGCCGCAGGCGTAGTACCAGCCCTCTTTTACTCCGAGCCAATAGCCGCGGTAGAGCTTGCCCATGTCGATGCCGTGACCGTTGTACCACGTGCAATAGCGGTGGTTGTCGGGCAGCGTCGCGGAAGGCGGATCGTAGTCGCCGTCGATGTATTTTATCGCGCGTTCGGGGTTCAGAACATGCACTGCCTCGTCGCAGGCGCGGAAAAAACCTTCGAGCTCGTGCCTTGCGAGGTGGCGGTGGGGCGCGTTGTTCGCGTTTTTGGACGGCTCGTTGAAATAGCTTATGAATACGCACGACGGGTGCGAACGGATGAGCGTTTCCATCTCCTGTGCCTGACGCACACCCTCCGCAAATTTCGTGCGGCGCATCGAGGCAAAGAGCGGCAGGTCGGTCTGGATCATCAGTCCGATCTCGTCACACAGGTCGTATATCTCGTGCTGAACGGGACGCTGCGTCAGGCGCAGGAAGTTCATATTGCACGCTTTTGCCATAAGAAGATCGTAGCGAAGCTGATCGAAATCTCCGCGCATCACGTCCTGCTGTTCAAAGCCCATCGTGTTCGCGCCGCGCAGGCGGCAAGGGGCGCCGTTTAATTTCGGCATGCCTTTTATATCGTCTTTTACGTCGAATTCAAATGTTCGCATTCCGAAACGTTGAGCCGCGGCGTCGGTTTTCTCGCCGTCGATAAAGAGCGTTACCTGTGCTTCGTAAAGATACGGCGCGTCGGGAGTCCAGCGTTTCATTCCGCTTCGCCCAAAGCAGAAGCGCACGGTGTTCTCGCCGCCGAAAAGCTTCAACTTTGTCGGCGATTCGCGGCCGTCCGAGTGGTCGATGTCGTATTCGTTCACCGTGTAGCCGCGCGCGTCGTTTGTGAACGTGAACGGCTCGTAGCTGAAGCATTCGACCTGCGCTTCGCTGAAATTGGAACCGTATACGGAATAAGAAAGCGAAAAGCTTTCGGGAGGGAGCGTCTTTGTCGAGAAGATCGTTGTCCATATCTCAAATTCGTCGCTGTCGGGCAGCGGACGCACAAATATATCGGAAATGAAATACGCGGGGCGCTCTTCGATATAGACGCTTTGATATATTCCGAAGCCGGGAGGGCAGTGATGCCAACCCCATTCGGCGTCGTCGTATCCCGGACCGGTCGCGGCGTACAGCTTGTCGCCCTCGATGCGACGCGAGGGATCTTCGGGAGTTGCGTTGCCCATGTAGATGAAGTCGTTCTTGACGACGACCAGGAGGTCATTTTCGCCTTCTTTGACAAATCCGGTGACGTCGAACTCGAACGCGCCGAAAAATCCCTCGTGCGAGCCGACGTATTCGCCGTTGACGAACACATCGGCGATGTAGTCGACGCCGTCGAAATGAATGAACAGCGTGCGGTTACGATCGAGTTTATCAACGGTGAAGGTCGTTTTATATTGCGCCGTCTGCTTGCCGACCGGACCGTCGTAGTGCGGAACGGTGACTTTCTTCCACTCGCCGCAGTTCAGGCGGTAGTCGAATTCCTTAATATATATACGGCGGCGGTCGTTTTCGACGGGCGGCGCGACGTGGCGGCGAAACGGCTCGTACTTCGCGTCGAGGCGCGCGATCAGAGCGTCCAGCTCTTCTTTCGTGCTCATTTTTTTGGGCACGGGGGAGATCGGCGCGTCGCATTTTTCAAGTTTCAGCGTTTTGCCGCTTTTTTTCGGCGGTTCGGGATTGATTAAAGGGAGGCGGCCGCCGTCTTGCGACGCGGCGGCTATCGCCCCGAAAAAGTCGGGCATTTTTTGTTTCCTTTCAGAAATCATATTTCGAGAATAATTATCGCATATTTTGCCGTAAAATTCAATGGAAAAGCGCTATTTTTTTGTTTTTTTCGTTATCATTCGGGGCGTTTGAAAAAAATTTGAAAAAAATCAAAAAAAATTTAAAAAACCTGTTGACAAAACGGATCGTCTGTGCTATACTAGTCGAGCGCCTTGTGAGAGAGACAGTTTGAGCTTGGCTTTTATACAGGCGTATAGAGGTCCTTGAAAATTGAACAACAACGAAAAAAAACTCGTTAATACTTTGAAAAGTACAAAAAGTAAGAAAAGTCAGAGAGACTCTGAATTACGGTTTAAGCGCGTCCGAG
>JAFXWT010000200.1 GCA_017542695.1 Clostridia bacterium | reverse complement strand
ATATCTTATCCTCCATGTCGAGCTTGTGCATGATCGGGAAGATGTCTTTGATCGAGCGGCGGGCGCTGCGGATGCCGTATTTGAGATTGAGTCCGAACAGGTCGGGGTTCGACGAGTTGACGGAAACGGGGAACTGCTCGCAAGCCGTTAAGACGAGAAGCTTCGTGTTTCTGATCGCCTTGCGGACCTGAAGGAGCTTCAGTATTTCGTTGTATTCCTCGTAGTCGTGGCCGAAGTAGAACTCCTTGCCGATGTCGGAATAGAACGCGCCGAGGTCGACGGGCGCGGGGCCGTTGTTTATCATCGACATCGGCTTGTCGAGGCGCTCAATGCCGGGCAGGCGGTACGTGAAGAGGAAAATGTCGACTTCGTTAAGATCGGGCTTCAGCACGTCGAACGTTTCGTCGGAAATGTAGAAGTTTTCGGGGTATTCGATGTATGCGGGCTCCATCACGTTGGCGTATTCGGACGAGATGTTTGCTTTGAGCTGCTCGTACCACACGCCGACCTGCGCGCGTCCGACGCGCTTTTCGTATTCGGGCGAAAGCTCTTCGAGCGTGCCGACGCGGCACGGACCCTCCCATACGGCCGTATGTACCACGTTGGAAAAAATGGGTTTGACGTTTACCTTTACGTCGATCGCTTTTTTCATCGTTTGTTCTCCTTGATGGTATTAATATATTTTTTTATTTTTTCTTCAAGTGATAACAGCCCGCGGCGGCGCGCGTCATTTATGATGCCTCTCGTATAGCACTCGTCGGCAAATCCTATCCCACAGGAGAGCGTTTTTGCATCGGCGGCGGCGACGATATCCGCAAGAACAAGGCACAATCCCCTGACAAATAGGGAATCGCTTTCGACGTAAAGGCGCACCGCGCCGTTATATTCGAGTTTATACCACGTTTTCGTTTCACATGAAACGAGGCGGTTTTCGTCTGTTTTGTACTCGCTCGGGAACGGCGGCGCGTTAAGGGAAAGAAGAGCGAGAAAATCGAATCGATCGAGCTCGTTGTCGATCTCAAACAGTCGCGCAGCGATCGGGGTGATGATACTATCTTTCATATCTGCCTTTTAGGTACTTTATTTTCTCGAGAAGATCGGAAATTTCGTCCTCCGTGTTGTATATGCCGAGAGAGACGCGCACGGTAGCGTCAAATCCGAGCGCCTCATGTGCGATGTGTGCGCAGTGCTTGCCGTCTCTGACGCAAAATCCGAGCGTTCCGAGCACTTTTGCCATGTCAAGCGGGTGCATGAACGGGAAGGCAAACGAAACGACAGGGAGCGGATCGTTTCCGCCGGCGGCGACGCTTGCTCCGAGCGATGTCAGCTCTTGACGGAGAACGTTTGCGAGGCGGCGTTCTTCCTTCCACAGCGGGCCGAGATCGAGCGACGAAAGATAGTCGAGCGCCGCGCCGAAAGCATAAGCTCCCGCGACGTTCGGAGTGCCTGATTCAAAAGCGGCGGAGCCGCTTTTGAGAACATATTTACGCCTGTTTACCTCTTCGACGTCACCGCCGCCGAGACGGTAAATTGAATTTACCTCTGTTTTTTTGCCGAGGATCAACAGGCCGAGTCCCATCGGACCGTACATTTTATGCGCAGAGATGCACATAAAATCAAATGTGAGATTTGAAACGTCGATTCTTTCGTGCGGAGCGGCCTGCGACGCGTCGATGATGAGCGGGATGTTCTTTTTTGCGAAAAGATCGCACACATATCCGAGCGGTGCGCGGTATCCGCTGACGTTCGAGCCCGCCGTGACGACTGCGGCGCACGTATTATCGTCGATCACGCCGTCGGCTTCAAAATCGAGCGCGCCGTTTTTGTCGATCGGGATATATCTTATTTCCGCGCCTGCGTCGGCGCATATTTTCATCCACGGGAGCAGGGCGGAGTTGTGTTCAAGCACGGAAACGGCGACGTTTTTGCCGCGCGACACGCGGTCTTTCAGGGCGTAAGCCGCCATGTTCAGCGAATCTGTCGCGTTAAATGTGAAAACGACGTTTTCGGCGCTCGAGCCGAAGAAGCGCGCGACTTTCTCCTTTGATTCTACGTAGAGCCGCGTCGCTTTATCGGCGGCGGGGTACTCGCCGCGGAAAACGTTGGAGTTATAATTATTGTAAAATTCAGTCAATGCGTATATGACGCATTCTGGCTTTTGCGTAGTCGCGGCGCTGTCGAGCCAAACGGTTGACGGGTTGCTCGAAAAGAACGGGAAATCGGATTTTATGCTGTTATTTCTCATTTTTCATTGCCTCCCATAACACAGCGGCGTAAGCGTCGACGGTCTCGGCGTTTGTCGCGTCGTCGGCAGAAACCAAAACGCCGAGCAGGCGCTCGATCTCCATCATCAGCAGAGTCTTTTTGCTGACGATGTAGCTGGTCTGGTGGCAATCGACAGTTGCAAGACGGCTTTCGAGTGTTTTCACGTCTTCGTTCGGCATTTTAAGGCGTACGGAGTAGAGAACAAGGTAATAAATGTTAGTTTCTTTCGTGTCGGGAGGAAGCTCGAGGCGCATTTTGATATAATTGAAAAGCGACGCGAAAAAAGCGTCGGGATCGACCGCCGATCTTATTTCCGATATGAGCTTTTCGCGCTCGCTTTCCCCCATCATTTCCTCCGATATGCACGCGCACAAATATCTATTATAAAAATATCACCTTTTTTTATTGATTTCTATTGATTTTTACGTTAAAATATTGTATTATTACGTCATGGAAAAAAATTTCGACGTCAAAAAAATCAAAATAATTTCATGCGGCATAACCGACTGCGGCCCCGAATGGCATTGGGACACGGGGGAAGGGGGATTTCACGATTACGATCTGTGGACCGTCTTTCGCGGGCGCGGCGTTCTGATTTGCGGCGGGGACAGTTGGGAGTCGACCGTCGGAGACAGTCTGTTACTGCCTCCGAATACGCGGTGCTTCGGCGTGAGGGAGCTGAACGACAATATGCTGACGCTGAACGTGCATTTTTATTTTCTTGCCGACGGCAAGCCGATCTTTCCGTTTTTGGGCGGAGCTGTTCACAGAAAACTGAACGACGTTTCGTTCATGCGCGACGTTCTTTTCCGTGTCATCCAGCTTTTTAATGCCGGCAAAGAAGAACTTGCCGAAGCGGTATTTTCTTCGGCTCTCGTCGAGTTTTTTGAGCAGGAGAGCATTGCCGACGACAGCGCGTTCGGCAATGATAAGGGAGAGCTGATCAGAAAAGTCTGCGACATGATAAACACGTCCCCCGCAAACGTTCCGCCATTGAAAGAAATGGCAAAAAAATACGGATATTCGCCCGATTATTTCGGGCGCGTGTTCACGTCGGCCGCGGGAATCCCGATATCGGAATACATCAAGAACGCGAAGCTGAATCAGGCGAAGCTCATGCTTGCTTCGACGTCGATGACGGTCGAGGAGATAGCCGATGAGCTCGGATACTATGACGCGTGCTATTTTTCCCGCCAGTTCAAAAGGGAAACGGGCTGCACACCGATGTTTTACAGAAAGAACAAAAAATAAAAAACCACTTGACAATATCTGTCGGTTGTTATATAATGACGCATTATATGCGTTTGATTCGGAGGATAAAAAATGTCTGTT
>JAFXWT010000199.1 GCA_017542695.1 Clostridia bacterium | reverse complement strand
GCCGCGGGAATTTTCAAAACGGGCAGAGACTTTCCGTTATCGTATCCGCGCTTTACGCAGTCGTTGACGATGGGATCGGCGATCGTTCGTACAAGGTCGCCGTCGTAATGCGCGCCGCCGAGCCGTTCCGGGATCAGGGAACGAGAGTCTACCATAAGGACATAATATAAGTGCGAGAGATACTTCTTCCGGATCGGTCCGACGTTCGATGCGGGATATACGAACGCTTCTTCGTTCCTCGCGATATGCGGACTGCGCAGGAGCGTGTAATGCGGCTGTTCTTTGTAGACGGGCGACGGCGCGAAAATTTCATTGCCGTGCAGTTCTTCACCGGTCAGCGCTTGATACGCCTTGCCCTCGCCGACGGAGGTTTTGACGATATGCGCAAGGAGCCGGATCAGATCGTCGGAGAGATAGCGGGTATCGCCGGCGACGAGCATCTTTCCGACGGCGTATTTGCTCCGTATGCTTTCCGCGTTGTCGGCGAGCTCTTTTGTGAATATGGATTCCTCTATGAACAGCGGATTCTTTTTCAACAGCTTGGCGCGCAAACGGCGACGGTCGGTGATCTCCAGTTCTTCGTTATGAAGGTCTTTCAGGAAGTAGGAAAGCCGCGTTTCGGCGTTAGCGCAGTAGTCGTAATAAACGCTCTCCGTCGTTTTCGTCAGCCAGCAGCGCGGATCGGTTTCGGGAGACGCGTCCCATCCTTCGGGAAGATCGCCGGGGCGGAATTGTTCTTCGGTGAGCGCGAGCGTATTGAGGAACTGATAGTTCAGCTCGGTCGTGTCCTGCCGTTCCGCTTTGTCAGAGCCCGAGATATACAACGCGTGGCTGTATTTACGGCAGCGTTCCAGATACTGCGCCCAGGTCAGTCCGTTCTCGGTCATCCAGCCAAAGCCTTTGAACATACTCTTGGTGAGGATCATTTCGACGTCGCCCACGTCGTGTTCCACGCCCCAGATGTCCCTGATTTTTTGCACTCCGAGCTCGGAAAAGAGGCTTCGGAGATCGATTTCGTGGACGACCCCTTTGATGTACGGCATACGCACCTGAAAAGAATGATGCGCACCGGAGGGATCGAGAGAATATGCCAGTTCCTTTGAAACGATCCCCTCGCCGTCGAATTCGAGCACCTCCACGTCTGCAATCTTTTCCACGCGGGCATACTTACGCACCGGCTCATTACTGCCGTCGTCCTCAACGGTGACGATGTTGGCGTTTTTGACTATGCTTTTCGGGTTATCGATGACGACGATCTTCTTCGACGAGAGCAAATTCGGATCGTTGATCCTTCTGCCGCTGGTATACATAAGGGCGTTATATGCGTAGAGCTTGGCGAGCTGGCATTTGCCGATCTTCATACCGAGCATCATACGCTCACGAAGCGGCTCGTACAGATCGGCGCGCACAAAGGACAGCACGCAGTTGCGGCTCATATTCGCCGAACGTTCGAAGGCGAGATACCGGGCGGGACCGCGTCCAAAGTCGAGGGTGATACCCTCTTTGCCGAGCATACACTCGGCTTTTTTGATCGCGCAGCTTATGCGGGTGTAGCCCCGTCCGTCGAAGGTGCCGGAGAAGTCGATATATATGAGCGCGTCCTTCAGCTTGTCGCAGTCTGGCTCCGCGCGGTAATTCTCCCCATAGAGGACGCACATCGCCTGATGGTAGATGGCGCAGTCGTCCTGCTTTGTTTCTTCCACGAGATATTCCTTCGACGGATCGGTCGCGTCAAAAGAAAACCGCCACGCGCCGTCCTCTCCCGCGGCGGAAGCGATGATAATCAGCGCCGATATCTGGCGTATAACGTACTTACGAAGAGCCATGCCGATTTCCTTCCAAAATATTGATGATTCAGTATATCACGGAATCCCGGAAAAGACAATATCCAATTGTAAATAACTGCCCCCACTTTTTCAAATGTAATACCGTTATTCCGGTTGCAAAGGATCGAAAAACGGACAAATCACCGGTAATAACAGTTGGAAAACCGGACAAAAATCGCATTTAGAGGTTGTAAAAGCAGAAACCATGTGGTATAATGCATACAGTATATTCGTTGCCGGTATGATCAGGTTGTTTCTGTGTGCCCGAGAATGGGCTATGCCCATTCTCCCGGGGAATATGGTAATGTACCTGTGAAACGATATGAAAACGAGGTGTTATAGTGATCACACGAAAAATCGATAAAGAGTTAGAGCGGTTCTACAACTCTGAAAACAATAAAGCGTTACTGATAACCGGCGCCCGTCAGGTCGGAAAGACTTACAGTATCCGCGAGTTCGGAAAATCCCACTATGAGAGCTTCGTGGAACTGAATTTCCTCGAAAACAAAGACGCCCGCGATCTGTTTGAAAACGCATCCGACAGCAGAGATCTGCTGATGCGCTTGTCTGCGATTACGGGAGAACAAATGATTCCCGGCAAAACGCTCATCTTTTTCGACGAGGTACAGGCGGCGAAAGAGATTGTAACGGCAATTAAATTTTTAGTCGAAGACAACAGTTACCGTTACATCCTAAGCGGCTCCATGCTCGGAGTTGAACTGAAGGATCTCCGCTCCGTCCCCGTAGGGTATATGGAGATCGCAGAAATGTATCCACTGGATTTTGAAGAGTTTGCGCTGGCAAACGGAGTTTCCAAACGGGTCATTGATGCGCTGAGAGACGCGTTCATAAACCGTCGTCCCATTGATCCGGTCGTCCATAATAAAATGATGTCACTGTTCGAATTATACCTAATTGTCGGAGGGATGCCGGCGGCGGTCGAGAAGTACCTGGAGACGAATAATCTGAGCGAGGTCCTGCGCGAGCAGAGATCCATTATGGAGCTTTATAAATTGGATATCAGCCAGTATGATCCGGATCATAAGCTGTATATCGAGGAGATCTTTGATCTGATACCGAGTGAGCTCAATTCTCAGAATAAGCGGTTCATTCTGAAAAACCTCAATGAGAATCTAAAGTTTTCAAGATATGAAAACAGTTTCATCTGGCTCAAGGACGCCGGCGTAGCCCTGCCGACTTTCTGTGCAAGCGAGCCGCGTGTGCCTCTGAAAATATCGCAATCCACAAACCTTTTCAAATTGTTTTTGTCGGACGTCGGTTTGCTTGCCTCCACCTATATGAACAATATTCAGGTCAAGATCCTGAATCACGAAAAAGATATAAACTTTGGAGCGATCTATGAAAACGCTGTTGCGCAGGAGCTTAAAGCGCATGGGTTTGATCTGTACTATTTCAGGAGTAAAAAGCAGGGCGAACTTGATTTCATTGTCGAAAAGGACGGCGAAGTCCTGCCGATCGAGGTCAAATCCGGCAAGGACTATAAAAAGCACGCCGCACTCTCAAACGTCATGGCGAATGACGATTACAAGATCCCGATCGCTTATGTTTTCCACAACGGCAACGTCGAGCAGACGGATCGCGTGATTTACCTGCCCGTCTATATGCTGATGTTTCTGGCTCAGGAAAAGGAAATGGGAGAAATGATTTATAAAATAGACCTTGACGGGCTGGAATAACCGAAACACGCTAAATACGTTAAGGCGCTGATCCGAAAAAGATCAGCGCCTTTTACTTTTATAATAACTGCCCCCACTTTTTCAAATTTGATCGTGTCTTTTTTGAAAGTGGGGGCAGTTATCATTTATCCGAAAACGAAAGGAGTGATGCCTATGAGGGTATCCGGCTGAGAAGCCAAAACAAACTGACAGCGTGTGATCGACAAAACAAACCAAAAACTATGGCGTCCCGGAAAGACGGGAAGAAAGGAATAATTGTATGAAGTATTACAACAAAATCATCATGTTTGAATGATGCCAAAATCGCCGTAATTGGCAGTAAGGATTTTTAACCGCCGCGCATTATACTGCCAAAGTGATGCCAAAATGCGATACACCCTATCGGGAGATCCCAAAGGTTCTGCGGCTTTGC
>JAFXWT010000198.1 GCA_017542695.1 Clostridia bacterium | reverse complement strand
TATCTCTCCCTAAAACGATCCTTCCTCGCCACGCTGCGCGAAAGGTCATGCAACAACGATATTGTATCACTTTTTTTGCCGCGCGTCGAGGTCTTTACGATATTTTCCCGTTGTCCGAAGAGGCTCCCTGTCTTAGAAAGCACGTCCATCATGTGCGGTCCGGCCACCGGCGTGATGCCGTAATGTCGCAACTGAATATAACACTCATCGTCAGCGGCGCTGATTTTCCGGCAGTTTTCGGCAGTATAGTTACCCACTTCGACGTCTGCGTTATCCGCGTTGAAACCCGGTTTTACGACGGACGCAGAGGTGTAATAACCTCTCATGCGATTGCCCTCTTTGCAAAAAGAGCCGCACGTCGGCGGCTCTTTTCGCTGTAGGGGATCGTTGAATGGAATCCCGCTTCTCCTTATTTATTCAACGGATCTTTGTTGACGGTCTTGGTCTCGGTACCGAAGGTAAGGATGTCGTTGTTCGGCTCCGACTTCTCGTCTTCCACGTCGATGGAGACGCGCTCGCCGACCTCTTCGTCCCCCGCTTGCAGAATGTCCGCGTTCACTTCCTTTTCTTGCGTTTTCTCCTGTTTTTCCGTCGATTTCGCCTCATTCTCGACGACCTTCTCGTCTTCCAGGTCGACGTCGATCTGCGTGACGGTCTTCTCCTCTTCCTGCTTCTTGCCCTTTTGCACCGCCAGCGGATCCTGCCTCAGGAGTCTCTCGTCTTCCGCGGCTTCGCGTTCGGCGAAGGTCTTGAGGGTCGTCTCTTTGACCCTTCCTTCGCTCATCAGATACTTTCTGGCGATGAACTCTTCTTTCGCCTGCTTGCTGCGCTCGACGTAACGTTGATAAAGCTCTTCCTTCTCCTCCTTGCTGAAATCGTTGTAATCGTCGGGGAATTGCTTCTTCAGATAGTCGTTTTTGCTCATCAAGTTGTCCGCCTCGAACATCTTGGGCACTTTTTCGTCAAATTTGCCGTTATCCAACTGCTCGTTGCGCTTGTTCAGGTATTCCTCGGTGATGTTCCCGTTGCGGAAGTCCTCCAAGAGCTCCGCCTTGCGCGCGGAGACGGCATCGTCCAGCTTCTTTTGCGCCGCGTTCAGTTGCTCCCGCGCCTTCGCCTTATCGGCTTCGTTCTTGGCGCCGTACAACTTCTTTTGCGCCATCTCGATCTCGGACTGCAAGGTCTTCATCGCCTTGTTTCCCGCCTTGTCCTTCGCTTGCGCCGCCTCGCCGAGATGTTTTATGGCGTTGGACTTTTTATATTGATCGATAGAGGTTTTCGGCTCATGATCATTGACGCCGTCGAGGATGTCCTCCAGATCCAAGTCGTACCCGTCCTTTTCCTTGGCGTCCGTCAATTTTCGCTCGATAAATTCCTTGGTATTCTCGTTCAGCTCGGTCAAGGTCTTGTACGCAGCGCTCTTCTTATCAAGATCCGGATGGGTGGCGAGGTATTTCATCGCCGACTGCTGCATCGCCAAAGCGATCGCGTCATTGGGCAAGTTATCATCGTCCACCGCGCGGTTGCGTTTCGGTTGCGAATACTTCATCAAAAAGAGTTTGATGCCCTCTTCGGCGATGCGATTGGCATATTTCTCGGGATCCTCGTGTTTCTCCATAAGATACCCGACCTCGTCGAATTCCCGCGGGGGATTCAAGGTCATCGTCTTGTAATCGTAGAGCGGCAATCCCAGCAAGGTGGCGTCCTCTTGCGGCTCGTCCACCATCAAATAACGGTCGAGACGACTCACCCCGCCCGTCGTCAATTCACTGCGCTGCGCCGTGGCGTTCAGGACGAACTCGTCGGTCAGGTTGTGCGCGTATTCGATCGCCATGTTATGCTTCTGCATCGCGGGATCGGACTCGACCTTTGCGACGGTCTCGATGGTCCTGCCGAGAGACATGGCACCGATCGGATCGATCGCGCGATCCGGCGTCGCCAAGTCGAAGATCGCCTCGGCGCCTTTCTTCCCCTTGATCGTATTGTTCGGATCCAGTTTTTGGATCTTTTCATCGATCTTTCCGCGCACGAAGGCTCTCGGATCGTCGAGGAAGGTATCCACGTCGAGGTTCTCCTCTTTCAGCGTGCGATACATGATATACATTCCGTTCAAAGCGGATACGCCCGCAATATCCGCGCGGAGTTCGGGCGGGAACCTGCCTTCACGTTCCACGTCCACGTTTCCGGGATAATATCCGCCGTTGTCCACGTCAAAAATCTTGCGCGCATCGCCGATGAGCTCCTGCGCGACCTTGTATTCTTTGTCCATCTTCTCGGCGGCCGCGATCGCTTCCGCCTTTTCCTTGGGATCGTTGCTGTTGATCTTTTGGCGGAACTCGATCGCCGCGTTGTCGTACCTGCGCAAGCCGTAGACTTTGGTGCTTTCTTCCGGCACGAAAGGCGTCTCGTCATAGCCGTATTTGTCGAATTTGGCAAAAAGGTCCTTGATGGATTGCTTGGTCTCGGGACGGATTTGGAACTTATAATCCTTCATCTTCTCGAATTGTTCCTTCGCCTCGGGCGGGACCACGCTCAACTTGGATTCCTCTCCCGCTGCCGACTTGTACCCACCTTGTACCTTTTGGAGTCCATTGAAAACCAGACCTTTCCCGACGTATCCGACGTCCACGCCGTCCTTCTTCAAGGTATCGACGGCTACCGTCTTGCGCATGACCGTCATGCTGTGTTCGTATTCCGAACGCCCCGTCATGGCGTTAGACATCGCGCTTTCAAGATCGTGCGTTGCACCCGAGGTCATATTGTTCGCGCGATCGAGTGTCGCCTTGAGCTCCGCCTTCCGCTCCGGCGTGAGCTTTTCACCGTTCAATTCGTCCAGTCCGTCGACGAAGGTCTTGGCTGCCTCGATTTCCTTGCCGTATTGGGAGACACGCCCCTCTTCGATGGGCTTCTCCAGCGCCGTCCTGTGCATATTCGCCTCTTGCGCGACCTCTTTCACGGCATCTTCGGGCAGAGCCTGAACGAATGCCTTCCAGGTCTCCTTGTTCGTCTTGCCGAGATTTGCCGCCGTCACGTAGCCCATCGGGTCGAGCTTGGGATCCTTTTTCTCTTCCTCGGTCAGGTATTTGTCCGCCATCTGCTTGACCTGATCGACGGTGAGCGTATCCATTTGATCGGAGATGGTTTTCGCCACGTCTTTGCTCTCTTGCGACTTCCCTTCTCCCTTCAAGAGGCGCGAATACTGACGGATCGCGTCTTTTTTCGCATTCTCTTTCGTCTTATCCTCAAGCGTCTCGAACACGCTTTGCTTGCCTTCGGGAGAGAGCTTTTTCCAGCCCGCATCGAACAATACGCCCATGCGCGCCTTTTCGTTCTTTTGCGCTTCGTACTCCTTTCGGTTTTCCCACCAGTTCTCGCTGTTGAGTTCTTTGGCGAAGCGATCCTCCAAACCGAGCAACCGATTCAAAAGAACGTCTTTCGTCACCTCTTGCTGAGGAGTAAACCACATTCCCGTAAACTCGTTTTGCTTCTTCTCTTCGTTTGCATTCGCGTTCTGATTGTCTTTCGGCATAATTCTCATCCCTCTCGTATCTGAATCTTCTCATCGCACGGCGCCTCCCTCGGCAGCACGGGCGAAATCACCATTATTATAACAGTTAATTTATTACAAATCTATTACATTATAACCTTTTTTTATTATACACGAAAACTGGATTATACGCCATACTATAGGTGATTTCGTGCGTGGTTGTCAAGTTTTGT
>JAFXWT010000197.1 GCA_017542695.1 Clostridia bacterium | reverse complement strand
GCTGTACGAACAGATCATCGAACAAAACGAATTGAGATCCGAGAGGAGGAATGAAGAATGAAGGATTTCAAGAACAAAGTCATCATCGGGATCGACCACGGTTACGGGAATATCAAAACCGCTAATCACATTTTCAAGACCGGCGTTATGGAATATGACGCCGAGCCGCTGTTTACGAATGATATGCTCGTTTACAACGGCAAGTACTACACCATAGGAGAAGGACACAAGGAGTTCAAGGCGGAAAAGCAGAGCGACGACGATTATTACGTTCTCACTCTCGCCGCTATCGCCATGGAGCTCGATGACAACGATCTGACCGAAGCGGACGTTTTCATCGCGGCGGGACTTCCGCTTACGTGGACGAGCGGACAGAAGGCGGAGTTCGCGGAGTATCTGACTAAGAACGAGAGAGTCACCTTTGTATTCAGAAAAGTTCGCTACCGCATCCGTATCGTCGGCGCGAAGATCTATCCTCAGGGCTACGCCGCAGTTGCAAATTTTGCTTCTTCTATGAAAGGCGTAAATATGGTCGCCGACATCGGAAACGGCACTATGAACACGCTGACGGTCATAAACGGCGCGCCTCAGCAGGGTCGTATGTTCACCGAAAAGTTCGGTACGCATCAGTGTACCCTCGCCGTAAGGGAGCAGTTTATGCGCCAGACCCGGCGCGAGATCAATGACGCGATCATTGAAGAGGTGCTCATAAACGGAACGGCGAATCTTGCGGACGAAGACCTGAAGATCATCAGAGCGACCGCGACGGAATATGTGAACGAGATCTTCCGCAGACTTCGTGAACACGGTTACGACGACAAAAGTACGACGCTCTACGTCACCGGAGGCGGCGGGTGCCTCGTGAAGAACTTTTATCATTATGACAAAAGCCGCGTATTCTTCGTTGACGACATCTGCGCCGCTGCCAAGGGCTACGAGCACATGGCAGAACTTCAGCTCGGAACGGGCGTCGGTATATGAAAAACAACTACCGTATCAACGTCCGTTTCGACCTGAAAAAAGAGCGTGAAAAAGAAGCGGCTGAATTCCTTTTCAAACTGTCTGAACAAAGCAGCGGGACGCGAAACCGTTTTATCGTTGACGCCGTGATCGAGGCGATCCGGAGTCAGCAAAGCGGGACAAACATCTCGCTTGCCGACATCCGCGCTATGTTCCGAGAAGAATTACAGTCTGTTTCATTTGTGAACGCTCCGGCAAAAGAAGCCCCGCCGTTTCGAACGGAGCTTACCGAGGAGGAAAAAGCGAAAAATGACGCCGGTATCCTTTCCGCGCTCGCCGTGTTCGATTGAGCCAAATACGGTGATTTTGGCTCAATTCTCAAAAGTCAAAACAGAAATTGAGCCATTTTGGCTCACTCTATGCGATGCACCCTATCGGGAAATCCCGCCATTCCTGCGGCTCCGCCGTTGTCGTGGTATGCGCCACACAGGAAAGGTTGGTATAGCCCTTACGGGGTGTGTCGCACACCGTAGCAAGCAGGGAAAACGTACTGCACCGTTTTCCCGGGCGGAGAGGTTTCTCCGCTCTCAAGGGGACACCCCCTGACCCCCGTGCAGAATATTTGATGAAAAGAGGTAATCGTTATAGCAAGACCAAAGAAAGACCAAAGACCCACTATCACGTTCCGGCTCGACGAGTCGGAAAAGAAAAGGATCTTTCAGCTCACCGAGAAATGCGGACTGTGCGTGACCGAGTATATGATCCTGCGCGGCACCGGCTATGATCCGATAATCGTTCCGTATGACGCGGTGTTTGCACTGATCAAGCAGCTCGACGATTTGATCGACAAAGATATATCTCCCGAAGTGAACGAAGAGGCGATGACGGTTTTGAAAGCCGTTACCGCCTCTTTGGTTTATCCCGCAAAGGAAGGAGGCGGTGTGCTATTGCCACCACAGGACTATGGCCCGTCAAAAACCGGCTGAAGGAAGTGATCGAATACGCCGAGAACCCGGACAAAACGACGGCGAAAGAATATCTCGACGATGATCTTTACAACGCTTTGAGTTACGTCGAAAACGACGATAAAACCGACAGACAGATTTACGTCGACACGATCAACTGCTCCAAGCGAAACGCTTACGGAGAAATGGTCGCCGTGCAAAAGCGATTCGGCAGTCGCGGAGATATCGTAGCGTGGCACGGATTCCAGAGCTTTGCCGAGGAGGAAGTTACGCCCGACGAGGCGTTCGAGATCGGCAAAGAAACCGCGCGGCGGATGTGGGGAGACAAATATCAGGTGGTGGTGACTGTACACCTCAACACGGACAATTTGCATTGCCACTTTGTCGTGAACCCGATCTCGTTCAAGGACGGTTCCCGCTTTCAGAGCAAGATATACAACCACCGCCGCCTGCGCGAGATCTCCGACGAAGTATGCCGCGAGCGCGGGAAATCCGTATTGGAGAATAGCCGGTTTTACCGAACTAAAAGCAAGGGTGCTTACTGGGCTGAGAAGAGCGGACACCCGACTCACCGGGATATGCTCAAACGCGACGTCGAATACTGTCTGTCCGTATCATACACCAAAGAGACGTTTATCAAACAACTACGCGGTCTCGGCTATGAGATCGATATGACAAGAATGTCGGTAAAAGCCAAGGGGTGGGAGCGCGCCGTCAGACTTTCCGGTCTCGGCTTTACGCCCGACGTGATCGCGCGGAAGCTGAATGAACACTATTCGCAGGAATGGGCGTTCGTCAGGGACGTCTGGAACACGCATCCGCCGAAAAAGACAAAATCCGTTTTGCTTTCATCTATCGCATACGAACTCGGATACAGTATTGAACGCAGCCACGACGTTGCGGAGATCTATATCGACCTTTTGTTCCTTATCATTATTGAAGCGCTCCGCGCCGTCAAAGAAGTCAAAAACGCCGTCATTATGTCGGTAGAACTCAGACACCAAGTTAAAGACCTGACGTCACTCATAGAGGATCACAGT
>JAFXWT010000196.1 GCA_017542695.1 Clostridia bacterium | reverse complement strand
GTTCGGGCAGCCCGAAAACTCCGCCATGTAAAGATCGGTAACGTCGAGCTTGACGACTTTGTTCTCCGGGTTGTATTTTTTGATGACCTCGTCAAAATACGCGAGTTTTTTGTCGCTTATCGGAACGAAAGACTCTTTCAGATGCGAAACGTCCATCGTCATTACATAAAACGTCACGCCCTCGTCGAGCTTGCTTCGCATGAAAATCGAAAGAGCGCAGGTGAGCATCCCGTCAAAAACGCCGTCGTTGCCCGCAAAAAGAATGTTAATCATCGTCATCGCCTTCCTTAATGTATTTTATGACCTCGACATTTGATCTCTTTGCCATTTCGCACATCGAAGCGTGCACGTCGTCTCGGAGCTTATTTATCCTTTCGCGCCCGCCAAGCGTTGCGTCGGGGTAAAACGGCCCGTCGATATACGTCACGATCATCGGTCTCTTTCCGTGCTTTCTCTTTTGATAAGTGTTGACAAAACAGTATGACGGAACGCCGTATCTTATCGGATATCTGAACGCCACGTCGGAAAAATCCCGTATCTTCGTATAGTAAGGCCAGATGTGTGCCTCCGGATATATAACGATCGGGCGCCCCTGTTCGAGACGCGTTTTCATCGCATCGAAAAATTTTCCCGTCGCCTTCATGGTATCGGGAAGCGGAAGCGCTCCCATCGAGGGATTGACTCTCCCCAGAAACGGCATCGAAACGTTGTTTGCGTGAACGACGACGTATGCGTCGTTCGGGAAAGTCAGCATCGACGGTATCAGCGCGTCGCCGATGTCCTGCGTGTGATTGCCGAAGAGAAAATATCCGCTCCGCCCCTGCTTTTTCAGCTTTTCGCGCCCGATGATCTTATGGCGGAATCTGAGCTTCAGATATAAGAACGCGAGCGGCGTTGCGACGATCCTGTACCAGAAAAAGTGGGTGAATCTCTTCCACGCGGACGTGTGGACGTAGACCCAGTCGTCCCCGATCTTCTTCGGCGTTATGACCGCCGTCGAAAACTCGTCCGTCAGCTCGTCTTTGTAGTAGATGACAGTACGTTTTTCCACCGCTTTGAGCCCCTTTTTCTTTCTTTGACGATATTTTATCATATCTTTTTCGTCTTGTCAATAGTTTGGGACAAATTTCCTCGTTTTGAAAACGAGATTACACTTTTTTGATTACCATAACACAAAGAATCGGAAATCCGACCGTCAAATTACCTGCAAATTAAAGCAAAAACGGAAATATTTTACTGCAAAATGCAAAAAGGCAAAATTTCTTTTGAGAAAATTGTTCACAAATTCGAAATATGGCTTGACAAATTGCAATAAGAGGTATATGATTATAATGTATAAATAATCGAAATAGCGCGCACTTGCCGGTCTTTTTATTAAAAGCAACAAAAATCGACCGTGTTTTTTGTGATTTGTGACAACGCATTCGCATAATATTTTAATGAGCGATATTCGGGCAAAAAGCGCATGAATACAACGCAAGATCGAGGTATCCCCGGTGAAAGAAAAAGAAACAGAGACGAGCATTGATATTATTGAACTGTTGCGCGCCATACTTAAAAAGTGGTGGATAGTTCTTCTTATGGCCCTTATCGGCGCGGGTGCGATGTTCGGATATACACAATTCTTCAAAACACAGACGTACAGCGCAACGGTAAAAATGTACGTTAATAATAAAGCGTCTATCACAGAGGGACTTTCCGTTTCGCTTTCGTCAAGCGATATCAGCGCTTCGACTGCGATTGTGAAAACGTACGGCGTTATCCTCCAGTCACAGCTCGTGATCGACGACGTGCTCGAAAAATCGGGACTTGATGACAAATATACATACGGACAGGTGCTCGATATGCTCTCTGTCGGCTCAATTGATTCAACGCCGGTATTCGGCATTTCCGTAACGTGCGAGAATCCCGAGGATGCTATGCTCCTTGCCAACACGATAGCGGCTGTATTTCCGCCGCAGGTCTCCGGCATCATCGACGGTTCGTCTGCAAAGATAGTCGACTACGCGACAAAAGCGTCTCCGATATCGAAGCGCGTTCCGACAATGTCGCTCATCGGTCTGCTCGTGGGCGCCATTGCCGCCGCTGCCGGCATCGTCATCGTCGACGTATTCGCAAACGATACGCTCGAATCGGCCGAATGGCTTGAAACAACGTACGGCGAAAAATATCCGACGCTGGCGGTTATCCCCGATACCGCTTCAAAGAAATCGGGCAAATACGGATACAACAAATACGGAAAATACGGATATCGCTACTATTCTTCAAGCGACAAGTCCGACGGTAAAACGACAGGACGTTGACGGGGAAGGGAGAAGATACGATGTCAAAGAACAATACACTTAAAAACGACAATATCGCAAAGATCGGCGCGGATCTCGACTTTGCGTCGTCAGAAGCATATAACCGCCTCAGAATGAACCTTTCGTTCGCCGTTCCCGACAAGCCGACAGGCAAGATCGTCGGAATAACGAGCTCCGTTCCCTCGGAGGGAAAGAGTTACACAGCGATAAACCTCGCGTACGCGCTTGCGAAGAACGGACACAGAGTCCTCCTTGTCGACGGCGATATGCGCCGACCGACGATCGCAAACAAACTCGGACTGCCGTCCAAACCCGGACTTTCCAATATGCTCATCCGTCAGGTCGAAAACGCGATCGTCGCGTCTCCGCTCCACGGAAATATGAACGTGCTCGTTTCGGGAACGACTCCTCCGAACCCCTCGGAGCTTATCGGTATCTCCGAGATGCAGAGACTTCTCGATGTTTTCGCTCATCAGTACGATTACGTGATGATTGACCTGCCGCCTGTCAACTCGGTCTCCGACCCGGTCGTCATTTCAAGATTCATCGACGGAATGATAGTCGTTTGTCGCCATGGTCACTCGCAAAAACGCGACATAGCCGACACGGTGCGTCAGCTCGAATTCTGTAACGTGAAGATCCTCGGATTCGTCTACAACGGTTACACAAACAAGACGAGGTATTACAGGCACAACAAGTACGGCAAATACGGCAAATACGGCAAGTATTACAACAACTACGGCTACGGAGCGCAGGCACAGAAGCCCGCCGCAGATAACGGAATGAACAATTTGAAGTAAAAATATATTTGATTAATTGAAGGAGAGGCCAAAGCAATGAAAAAGTTAACAAGCATTTTCGCAGTTTTACTTTGCGTCATAATGCTCGCCGGCGTGGTCTGCGTGGCTGCTGAAACGGCGCCGAGCGTGAAGCCCAGTGTGGAGAAAAAACAAGCTCCCGAAGTCACAAAAGTTGTTGTTATTTACAGCGACGGTACAGAAAGTGAAATGACTATCGATAGCATCATCGTAACTTCGTATGCGGAATCGCAGACGGAATCTTATGTTGACACTGAAATAAAAGAACAGCTTAACGTCGCTTATATTGAAGTAACGGCAGCTGAAAATCTCGGAGAACTTGCAGAAGGGCTTGACAATGCCGTTAAAGAGATCAACAGTCAGTATACGGACGGTTTGTTCGTGGTCACGGATCTTTTCGACATATGGGTCAGCGACGGAATCAAGACATATCTTGAGAACGGCGGAAAGGTCAAAGTCACTTTCAATACGAAATACGCGGAGAAACCCATAGTTCTTCACCGCGCGCACAACGGCGAATGGGAAGTCATTGATCCGAACAAAGTAACACTCAATGAAGACGGCAAAATATTGGTTGAGTTTACATCGCTTTCCCCCGTCGCTTTCCTTTCTCCGTCGGAAGACAGGGAAGTCAATCCGCCCGCCGAGAAAAACTGCTGGTGGATCTGGATTATCATAATAATCATTGTGACGCTCATTATCGTTCTTATTATTCTTCTCAAAAAGAAAAAGGACGACGATGAAGAAGAGGCAAAGGCAGAAACAACTGACGAAGCTGCCGCAGCCGCCCCGACCGAGGCCATCGCCGATGAGGCGACCGAGGAAGCTCCCGCAGATGAAACATCCGCTGAGGACGCGCCTGTTGAGGAAGCTCCCGCAGAGGAAGAGCCGAAGACCGAAGAATAATTATTCGGAGAGGTCTTGATAAGACCGCGTTACCGGAAAATCATGCGCTCTCCGTGGTGCACCGTTTTAACAGTGCGCCACGGAGTAGGTTTTTCATGGGGAAATTTTGTCTTAATATTACAAAACAAGAATATTTTCGCGCGTCACAGACGCGCGCATGAGGTACTTAAATGCACATAGACCGTTTGAAATTACCGATAATCATCGTTTCCGTTTTGCTTGTCATCGCAATCGCATTTGGCTTGTTCTTCTGGATCGATATCGTTTCGGTAAGCGACATCGAAGCGGGAGTAAAGGCAAAGGAACTTAGCTCCGTTTATTTTGACGGAGTCGCCTATCGACGCAAAAATATCGTAACATATCTGCTTATAGGCATCGACGAATTCGGAGAAGTGCAGGACAGCGGATCGTACAATAACACGATGCAGGCGGATTTTCTCGCGTTGCTTGTCGTAAACAAGACTGAAAAATCGTATTCGATATTTCAGATCAACCGCGACACGATGGCGAAGATCGACCGCCTCGGCATCGGCGGAATGAGAGCCGGTACCGTTTACGAGCAGATCGCCCTTTCGCACACGTACGGCGACGGACTCGAAATGAGCGCGAAGAACACCGTGCGCGCAGTTATGCGCCTTCTCGGCCGCGGAAAAGACTATACGGGCAACGCAAAAGATCTTGAGATCGACTATTACATCACTCTGAACATGGACGCCGTTGCAAAGACGAATGATTATCTCGGCGGCGTAACGCTGACTCTCGGCGACGACGAGGACCTTTCCGAGATAAACGAAAAATGGATCCCGGGCGCGACTATAACGCTCACGGGCAACGACGCGCTTCAATTTGTCAGAGCGAGAATGTCAGTTCAGGACGGAACAAACATCAGCCGTATGGCAAGGCAGCGCCATTACATAGAAGAACTGATAAAGCAGCAGCAGGGAAAGACTTACAGCTATTCTTTCGCGTCGGATCTTTATTCCGAGATAAAGGATTACATTGTGACAAACTGCTCTCTCGGCAATTTTGACGACCTTATGGGATACATCAGCGCATATGAGTACACCGGAACGATCACGCCCGAGGGCGAAGCAAAAGCCGGGGAAGAGTTCATGGAATTCTACGTCGACGAAGCAAAACTCGATGGAACGGTGCGCGACATCTTTTATGAAAAACTCGATTAAAGAATACATAAGAACAAGCGTAGTTGACGTACACTCGCACATCCTGCCCGGGATGGACGACGGGAGCCGAAGCGTCGGGGAATCGCTCGAAATGCTGAAAGCGGGATACGGGCAGGGGATCGACGCTGTCATCGCCACGCCGCATTTCTATGGTGACAGAGAACGTCCCGAGTCGTTTCTTTCGCGGCGAGAGGCGTCGCTGAATGCGCTCAAAGCGGCGACGGCAAGCTATGACGGACCTCTTCCGAATATATATATAGGGGCGGAGATCGCATACTATTTCGGCATGGGAAGCTCGGAGGCCCTGCCGTCGCTTTGCATCGAAGGCACGAAGTGCGCCCTCATCGAAATGCCGTTCTGCGCGTGGTCGCGCGGAGAGGTCGAGGAGATATACTCCGCGATCAAAAACTTCGGCATCACTCCGATACTCGCTCACATCGAGCGTTTTATCGGATACGGGAAAAATTTAAGTTACATAAAAGAGCTCGCGGCGCGCGACGTTTTGCTTCAATCGAACGCGGAGTTTTTTTTAGACAAAAAAACAAGAAAAAAGGCGCTGAAGTTCTTAAACAGCGGTCTTGTTAAGCTCATCGGCTCCGACTGTCACAATACGGACGATCGCCCACAGAACATCGGTGACGCGATCAACGTTATACGTGAAGAGCTTTCGGACTATCAAATAAAGATCATCGAGGGATATTCGGACAGCGTGCTGTTCACGGCGGCGCCCGTCTGAAAGACCCGGAGGGAAGAAAAAATGAAAATACGAGCCGTAAGACAAATGCCGAAATTGATCACGAAGAGAAAGTTCGCGCTTTTTCTTTTCGACCTTTTCTGCTTTGTCGTCGTCGCCGCGTTTTATTATCTGTTGTCTTACAGAGCGTCGGGCGGCTCGCCTGTCGAAAACCTGAATTACTACATATTCAACACTCTCGTGCTTGGCGCGCTCATGTTCTCGGCAAGATTTGTTTTCAAGGTATACTCGAACGTCTGGCGCTACACGAACACGCTCGCGTATCTTGAGCTTGTTGTGGCCGACTGCATAGGCGGTGTATTGACTATTGTCGTTGCGCGCGTGTCGGGATTTTACATCGGCATCTGGCACGCCGTCACCGTCGCGTCGCTGACGGCGCTTGCCGCGCTCTCGGCAAGATTCTGCTATCGCATAATTTACAAGCGACACAATAGTGACGGCGACGACAGCTCGAAGATACAGGTCGCCATCGTCGGCGCGGGACAGCTCGGCGCGTCCCTCGCGAGCGAGCTGAAAGACAATCCGAATTCAAAATACAACCCGCTCTTCTTCGTCGACAAAGACAGGGAAAAAATAGGGCGGAGAGTCGCGGGCATCCCCGTTTTCAGCGAGAATGACGCCGCACAGCTTGCGGACAAATATTCGGTCAGCGAGTTCATCATCGCCATTTCAAAGATGACAAGCGACGTGGCGAATGAGCTTTACGAAAAGTTCGCCGCAACGGGGAAAAAGATAAAAATTTACGATTCGCCGATCCGAGACGGCGATGACGAC
>JAFXWT010000195.1 GCA_017542695.1 Clostridia bacterium | reverse complement strand
GGGTGGTTCGTTTCCGAAAACCCCGAGGCGTCGCAAAAATGGAAAAGCGAAATGACAAAAGAAAAACTCGACCGCTTTTTCATGCAAATGAAATCCATCGGTTATTCCGTTCCGGAGATCAAAAAAATAGTGGAGGAATATGAAAATGAGTGAACTTATCAAATGCACTTCCCTGACCAAACGTTTCGGAAGCGTCACCGCGCTCGACGATATCAATCTTTCGATTCAGAGCGGAAAGATCGTCGGACTTCTCGGCCCGAACGGCAGCGGCAAAACAACACTTATCAAGCTCATCAACGGGCTTCTCACACCCACCTCGGGCAGCGTCGAGATCTGCGGAATGGCGCCCGGCGTTGAAACGAAAAAGATTGTGGCGTACCTTTCGGACAAGGGCAGTCTCTATACGTATATGACAGTAAAGCAGATCGTCACGATGTACGCCGATTTTTACGATGATTTCCGCTCGGAGCTCGCATACAAAATGCTCGAAAACCTCGGAATCGACCCCGAAAAACCGCTGAAAACGCTCTCGAAGGGTAATCAGGAAAAGGTCTCGCTTATCCTCGTTATGAGCAGAAACGCAAAGCTCTACGTTCTCGACGAGCCGATCGCCGGCGTCGATCCCGCGACGAGAGACTACATAGTATCAACGATAATCAACAATTATAACCCCGAAGCGTCGGTTATAATTTCAACACATCTTATTTTTGATATCGAGAGCATTCTGGATGAAGTGATCTTCATAAACAAAGGCAGGATAACTCTTCACGGGAACGTCGAAGAACTGAAAGAAAAGAACGGAAAAAGCATCGACGAAATGTTCAGGGAGGTATTCAGATGGTAAAGAAGCTGCTTAAATACGAATTCAAATCAATGATACGTGTACCCCTTCTGCTGTGGGGCATCGTTCTTCTGATCGCCTGCACGGTGAAGATATTGTCGCTTGTAAAAACAGATTCGATAGCGTTCGATATTATCTACGGCTCTGACATTTTCTTCCTCGTCGTCGGCTGCATCTCGCTCATCACCGTCACCACGGCGCTGATAATCGTGAGGTTTTACAAAAACCTCTATTCATCCGAGGGCTATCTGTCCTTCACCTTGCCTGTCAGCGAGCATCAACACATATTCGTCAAGACGTTCGTTTCGTTCGTTTTGCTCGTCGGCGGAATGCTCGTGTGCTGCGTTTCGGCGCTCATCGCCGCAAACAATGATTTTTATCAGACGTTCTTTGATCCGCTTTTCAAAGAGATATCCGATCTCGTCAGAGAATGCGGAACAGTAAATATTGTGTTCTACGTCATCGAATCGATACTTGCTTTCATTGTAAGCGTCATTAGCGGAATATTGGTGTTCTATGCGTGCCTCTCGATAGGTCAGCTCGCACGGCGCAGAAAAGTTTTGCTCGCTGTCGGCGTTTACGCGGGACTTTATACGTTGGCTCAGATAATAATGACTGTCTTTATTGTGATAATGGCGGTCGTTACCATATCAAATCCGAATTTCATAAACGAGATCGACGATTGGATCTCGAGCAATTTTGCCGCAAGCATACACATCGCGCTTTGCTCCACATTCGTCATCAACGCGGTGGGAGTTGTGCTGTTCTACCTCGCAACGTATCTTCCGATGAAGAAGAGACTGAATCTTGAGTGATATTACTCATTAATATGCTTTTATCTCGGGCGGTCGGACAACCGCCCGATTTTTTCGGTCATCGCCGACAAAATCAACAAAAAAACATAAATTTATTGTTGACTTTATCGTATTCGCCCGTATTGCTTTTTTTGAAAGTTTGCGGTATAATGAATATATAAACTAAAAAACCGCTTATTGCGGTGGATAGGAGAGAAAAAATGAAAAGAATACTGAAAACGTTTCTTTCGGCGGCGCTCGCGCTGATGACTGTGCTTGTCGCATCGGTCGGCGCTGTCGCGGCTGACGCACCTCTCGGGGCGTCTCTCGGCGCAACGCAGACGGAAACTACCGAGATCCCGCTTCTCATCATTAGCGCGAGCTTCGACGCGAACGGGAACGGCAAAAACGACTACGACGTGTCAAACACCAAAAAGCTGTTTTCAAACCCCGCGGACGATTATTACGGCGAGCAATGGGCGGAGCTTTCGGCGGACATTTACTACGATAAATTCTTCGGCACGGGATACAGCGTCGCCAATTTCTACAAGGAAATGACGCTCGGCAAGCTATATTTCGTTCCGCTGAAGCTCGACAAATCCAACGGAAAGAACACCAAGGATGGCTGCATCGACGTCGTCGTCAACCAGATCCACCCATCCGCGTACACGAATAAGTACAAGGGCAGCGAGTCCGAGCGTCAGGCGTTCTGCCGCGACACGATCACCAATATCATCATGGCGACGGACGAATACATCGACTATTCCAAATACGATAAGAACGGCAACGGCGTTCTCGAAGCGACGGAGCTTCTCATCGTCATTATGAACGCGGGCCCGTCTCAGGAAACGACGCAGAAATCCGAAGGCAACTACGACCGCGGATATTTCGCGGTATGGAGCACGTCGCAGGGCACGGATGCCGCTCCTGACGGCGTTCGCTACGGCAGCGCCATCACGAACATGGGCGAGCACACGAAGCAAGGCGAGCTTCAGTATACAGGCACGGCGGCGCACGAGCTTTGCCACAACCTCGGAGCCGAAGACATTTACGACCGCAAGGTCGGTGCGTCCAGCACGGCGTCGACCGCCGCAAAGACGCCGTGGCCGTTTGCTAACTGGTTCTCACTCCAATGCAGCGGCAATTACAGCGGCACGACATCGACCGGAGGCAGGGGCTCGACTCCCACATACCTCGATCCGTATCAGAGAATTTATCTCGGCTGGGCGGAGGAGGTCGTCGTCGGCGAGGGCGAGTACACTCTTTATTCGACCTGCACCGGCAAATATCAGGTGCTCCGCGTCAATACTCCAGATCCCGACGAGTATTATCTCATTGAGCTGCGCCTCAAAGAAGGATTTGAGGTCGACCTTTCAAAAGGTCAGGGCGGCATCTGCGTATGGCATATCGACGAAACGACTAACCGTCAATATTTCTTAAGCGGCACGGCTTGCTCGAACTATCCGTTCGGCGGCAAGTATCACGACCCGGGCATCGTCGTCTGCCACTCGTACAACAACACGGTTTACGGCGTGCCGAACAGTACCCCGGGCAGCGACCCGTTCTTCTACGCGGGAGCAAAGAGCAGACACAACCTTAAATTCGAGTCGATGAACTACCGCTCGCCGCTTCAGGATAAAGATACGGGCGACTACGGTCTCAACACCTACCCTGCCGGCTGGATGGGCGAAAAATATTTCAACCTCATCGTCGAGCCGCTTGACGCGCCCGGTCAGCAAATGAGAGTCAAGATCACCATCGACTCGCGCGGCGGAATGAAACCGACGTCGCAGATCGACACGTTCGACGTCGGCGCAACGACGCTCACAGCGTCGGGCACGCTCGGCGAAACCGCGATGAAGATCAACGAATACGGCTTCATGATCTCCAAGGACATCAACTTTGAATCCGACGTGGCAAAACTCCCGATCGCAAAGGACGGCGAAACGGTCACGTTTGAAAACCTCGACACAGACACGCGCTACTACGCGAGAATGTACATATCCACCGATTACGGCGACGTTTACGGAATGACGCGCCAGTTCAAGACGGAAACGACCAAATCGACGCTCGTGCCTCACAACGTCGAGGCGGAAGCCGTCACCGTCGAAGTCGGCGAAAAATACCCCGAGATCCCCGTCGGAACGCGCGAGGGATATAAGTTCGACGGCTGGTACGCCGACGAAGCGCTGACCACCCCGTTTGATATCGCATCTCCCGCGTCCGTCGTCGGAAACGTGCATATCTGGGCAAAATGGACGGAGAATACAGTCGAAACGACCGAATCGACGCCGACAACTCCCGCCGATTCGACCTCCGGCACAGATAAACCCGCTTCATCAGGATGCGGCTCGTTCGTTGCGTCCGCTTCCGCGTTGACAGTCGTCGCCGCGCTCGCAGGAGCCGTCCTGACGCTAAAACGCAAAAAAGAAAGATAATTGATCCAGAATAACGCAAGACCGCCGTCCTTTCGGACGGCGGTCGTTTTTTTATCCGTTCAGCTGCGCGTCAGCGCGACTCAGCTTTATCCGTCAACCGTTGCAGCAGCAAAGAAGTATTACCGCGATAAGTATGATCCAGATGCAGCTGTTATTTTCGAAAAGATTTCCAAGACAGTTATTCACAACAAGTCCTCCTACATTATTTACGTAAATCAGATGAGCATCCTCATCTGTTAGT
>JAFXWT010000023.1 GCA_017542695.1 Clostridia bacterium | reverse complement strand
TTTACATTATTCAACAAAAAATGTCAAGGCAAAAATGACGCGGCATGCAAAAACACGCCGCGCCGGATCATGGTCATCTGAAAGAAAAGCTGTTGCTCAGTATCGTCGAGCTGTAAAGGAAGAGCACGTCGGCTCCGTCAAACGAGACGTAGCTTCCGAGCGCGTCGGGACTTACGTAGCGGACGTCGACAAGCGTCACGCTCCGATACCGCGACGCGATGAGCGGAGATATCGACGAGCCGAACGAGTCGCGGAAGATTATGAGCTTCGCGTCGCTCTGTGCCTCGGGATTTTCGATGCGAAGGATCGGCTTCGTTCCCGACAGAAACACGTCGTAGCCGTCGTCGCCGTTAAATTTCGCAACGTCGTAAACGGGGAGATATTTTCTCGTTTCAAAGTCGAAAACGCGGCATTTTTCAAGCGCCGCGCTCGAAAGATAATACAGCGTTTCGGGCGGCGGGTCCATCGCCGACTGCCCCGCGTAAACACCAGAAAAGCCGTCCAGCGCGTTTATTTTATACATTGCCGATATCTCGTCCGACGTGAGCGCTTCGCCGCGTCCCATCTTTTCAAGGATCGCCTCGGCGACGGGAACGATCTTTTCCTGCCGCCAGTGAGTGTCGGTTTTGTAGTAACTTTCAAGCGACAAAAGCTGTGTGAGGTCGATATATTCCGCATCCGAAAGGTACGATCTTATCGCCTCGGTCAGCTTGTCGAAGTCGTACGACGGATAGCCGTAGTCGCGGGAAAAATAGTAGCTCTTGTCGGGGATGATCGACAGATAGCACTTGCCGCCCGCGGCGGCGACGTATTTATCGTATATCGCTTTCAGCTTTTCGCCCGCGTTTTTCAGCGACGCTTCGGAGAGCGACGTTATGATCTTGGTATAGTAGCCGTTCTTTTCGGCGATGCCGTTGTTTTCCTTCATAAAGAGGAAGCGCGTCTGAAATCGCGCCTTTATCCCGCGAAAGACGTCGCGCGCGAAAAATCCGTCGGCAAGGAAGTTTTCAAGGTTTTCCTCGACGAGCCCGCTTTTGATATTCTTCCACGTCACGTCGGGGAGAGTTGCCAGCGCGCGGCGCTCGGCTTTCGATATCGCGTCGCGCGGCGCTATTACAAGCGCGAGCGATAGACCGACGATGATCGCCGCAAAGACGGCGGCTGTTATAATATTTGTAATTTTCTTATTCATATCGGCCTCCGTCAGAATCTGAAATATAAAAACGGCGAGAACGAATTGTCGGCAAAGTATGCCGTGCAGAGAAGAAGTATCGCCGCGAGCGCCGCGGGGCGCAGTATGTTCATCACTTTTTCGCCGCGCGGGCGCGAATAAATCTTTAATACAAGCGTTTTGACGAGCGGAGTCGCGCCGACGGCGGAGATCACCAACAGTACGGCAAATCCCGAAAGATAATATCCCGTGTCGCCCGTCCAGAGCGGCAGACCGCCCGCGCCGAACATCGCGCCGATATCGCCGAGCGCCGCGCCAAGCGTCGGCGCGTTGAACAGTACGAATCCGAGCACGACGGCAAGGACGAGATAAATATGCGAGAAAACGCGCGGTATTCTCTCGAAGAGCTTTTGCAAAAACAGCTTTTCAAGTAACAGCAGAACTCCGAAATAAAGCCCCCAAAGCACAAAATTCCACGACGCGCCGTGCCACAGACCTGTCAGCATCCACACGACCAATATGTTGAATATCCATTTCGGCAGTTTTACCCTGTTGCCGCCGAGGGGGATGTAGAGATAGTCGCGGAACCACGAGCCGAGCGTCATGTGCCAGCGCCGCCAGAACTCCGTGACGCTCTTTGATATATAAGGATAATTGAAGTTCTCGGGGAACGTGAAGCCGAACATCTTTCCGAGTCCGATAGCCATGTCGCTGTAACCCGAAAAGTCATAATAGATGTAAAGCGAAAACGCGACCGCATATATCCAACTGAACACGACCGATTTCTCGTCTGACGCGCGAAAGCTCTCCGTCAAGCGATAGAGGTTGTCCGCAATGATCACCTTTTTCGCCATGCCGACGGCAAAGCGGAAAACGCCCGACGTGAATGAGTCGAGCGTCACGCGGCGGTCGGTCAGTTCGTTTTCGATCTCGGTATATCTGACGATCGGCCCCGCGATGAGCTGCGGGAACAGAGAAACATACGTCGCAAGGTGAAGAATGTTTTTCTGCGCTTTCGCGTTCCCGCGGTAAACGTCGATGACGTAGCTCATCGTCTGGAACGTGTAAAAGCTGATGCCGATCGGCAGTATCAGCCCGAGAGCGCCGACGCCCGTGCCGAATATCGAGTTGACGCTTTCGATAAAAAAGTCGGAATACTTGAAAAATCCGAGCGTCAGCACGCTGACGGCGACCGACAGCGCGAGAAAAACCTTTGACGCTGTGCGCCCGCGGAATTTTTCGACGAGCAAGCCGAAAACGTATGACGAAACGATGTTCGCAATCATAAGGAGCACGTACATCTGCTCGCCGAAAAAGTAAAATACGAGACTTGCGAGAAGCAGGACGGCGTTTTTCGCTTTTTTCGGCACGGCGAAATACAGTATTAAAACAACAGGAAGAAAAAAGTACAGAAACGCAATGCTCGAAAAAACCAAAATGTCACCTCCCTGCCGGTTTTTTTATTTGTTTATCATTCGTTGCACATCATGAATATGACGTAATTTCCCTCGGTCTCGACAATGACGGTGTTGACGACGACGCAGACGTTCCACGCGACGTTGGCGTTGTTTTTGAGCGTCGTCGTGAAAGCGTCGATATCGCCTCCGTCGGCAACTTTGAACACGTATCCGATGAACGTCGACGGCATCATCATCGGCGCGAACGTCGCGCCGTCGGCAAAGCCGTTAATGTCCGAAGAAAAGCCCGTGAGGTGACCTTCTTCGACATTCTGCGTGAAAAGCTGACCTATATGCTGGTGCGAAGCGAGGTATTCGGCGATCTCGAGCGCCGTCGCCGTCGGATGAGCGGCGAGGTAATCTCTGAAAATGTCGACGGCTTCGCGCGGCTTTTTCGCTATCGGTGCATCATCGTATTCGTCGAGCGAGTCGTTGTAAAGCATAAACAGCACGAATTTGCCCTGCGTCACGTGCGCTGAGCGATCGGCGGGAGTATCGGTGTATTGCCAGTTCATGTCGGCGTTCTCTTTCAGCGAATTGACGAACGCTTCGTCATCCGCGCCGTCTTCAAGCTCGAAAACGTACACGATGTTCGATTTTGACGAATAAATGTCGAAAAGATAGTAAGCATCTTTACATTCGGGCGTAAACGTGAAACCGAAAGCGGGATAATAGTATTCGGCTCTCTCCACGTCGCAGTTTTTAATGTATTTGACTTTTTGCAGCTCGTTTGCGATATATTTCGCCGTCGCGTTCGGGTTCTTTCCGACCGCGTCGACGAAAGCGTCGATGATGACGTTGTCGGCATGCTCGGGTTCTGTTATCGGCTCGTCCGCCGTTGTCGTTCCCTCTGTTGTCGACGCTTCAGTTCCCGTCGGAGTTGTTGTTCCCGCCGTCGGCGCGGTCGTGCTCGGCGCTGTCGTTCCTTCGGGCGTGTTTTTGCACGACGCAAGAGTTGCCAGCGCAAGCGCGAGAATCATTATAAGTACCGTTATTTTTTTCATTTTGTCCTCCTTTTCGGCTTCCGCCGATATGACGCGGAATTATTCTTCTCCGCGCGAAATTTTTTATTCTGATTTTGCATAAATCGAACATTAGTCGAATGAGACGCAGGATTATCTCACCGATTTATAAAAAAGCCGGCAAAAAAATTGCCGGCTTTCTTTATCTCATCGTTTTGAGCGAAACGAGCCGCAGTTCCCTGCCTTTTTCCTCAGCGTAACGGATCGTGTAATATGTGCCGCCGTCCTTTTGTTCGTTCCAAATCGCAAGAACGAGGTCGGATTTGTCTACCATGTATCTGTCGCGGGCAAGATAGCAGTCCTTCGTGTATTCGTTTGCGATGTACGTCACATGGTCGGCGTGGTCGAGAATGAAATTATATTTTTTCTTCGATTCCCTGTCGTATCGCGCCGCCTGATCCGGATACGGTATCGCCGCCTCGACGCCGAGCCCGGCGTAACGCTTTGAAAGCATTTTGCGCTTTATCATCTCCACGCCGAAGTCAAGGTCGACGCCGCGCGCCATCCCCGTCAGAAATCGGGTGAACCCGCGGTCGAGCATTTCGTCGGCAAGAGCGCGGATACACATGAAATACGCAGACATTTCGATCGACGCCGTGTTTACGTAATCAAACGGAAATTTTTCGGGTCTGTTGCCCGTGATGCAAAACGTCATACGTCCCTCCGCGTTTTTTTATCTTATAATATATAATACCATTGATATGCGATTTTGTCAAATACAAAAAACCGCTCGCCGTTGCGAGCGGTTTTTTGCTGCTTGAATAAGGTTTATTCAGCGGCTTTTACTATTTCGGATACGAGGGCGCCCGCATCAAATTCGATCGTGCCCTTGTAGTTCTTGATAACACCTGTGATCGTGATCGTGTCGCCGACGGCAAGACCGGAAATGTCAATGCCCTCTGCGCCTTTCGCGCGGAAGCACTGGATCGGCTTGTCTTCAAGATCGCCGATAACGATGGTTACGGTGATATTGCCGTACTGCTCGCTGTAAGCCGTGTCGACGGTCTTGATAACGCCTGTGAGCGTTATGTTTTCCATCGTTTCGCCGTTTTCGAGGCGATACGCGGCTTTGACTATCTTCGCGGGATCTACGATCTCGCCGAGGCCGATGAGCGCGCAGCCCGCGTCAAATTCGATCGTGCCCTTGTAGTTCTTGATAACACCCTCGACCGTGATCTTGTCGCCGACTTTGAGCTCTGCGCATCCTTCGCCTTTCATGCGGAAGCACTGGATCGGCTTGTCTTCGGCGCCTTCGACCTTGATCGTGACCGTAATGTTGCCGTACTGCTCGCTGTATTCGGTGTCGATCGAAACGATCTCACCGTAGAGACGGTACTTTCCGTCAAGAGCCGCGCCTGCTTCGAGGTTGTACGCGGATTTGACGATATCGGCATAAGAAGGATCGCCCGCCACGACGGAAACCTTGAATTCCTTTGTTTCCGTTGCCGTGCCGCACGTTGCGGTGAGCGTCAGAGTAACTTCCTTGACGCCTTCCGTGGGCAAGAATGTGATCGTGCGTCCGTCGACCTCATAGCTGTCTTCGGCGCCTTCGATATGCCATGTGTATTCAACGTCGGAATATGTGTTTCCTTTGCCGGGGAGAGTTACGGGAGTCGGTTCCGTTACATTTGCGGGGATCGTGACTGTCAAAAGTTCAGCGGCGATCTTGTCCTCGGGAGTTACCTCCGTCGACGTTACGGTGATGCCGCCCGCGCACGGATAAAGCTGACCTGCGTTGTACCACGCGATCGGACCTTCAACGTTTACCGTGTAGCCGATGCCGAGTTTACCGTATTCGGAAACGAGATCCGCAAGGGTGAGCTGGTTCGATGTGGAGAGATAAAGTTTTATGTCTTTGCCGCCCTTTGTGAGCGTTACGTATACGGAACCCGCGCCCTTTGATTCAAACGTGTCAGCCGTATTCGTGTTCCAGTCGATGCTCTTTACCTTGAATCCGGTAAGAGTTGCGACCATGCCCTGAAGCTCGTCAAGCTTCGTCATGTCTGTAACAAAATCGTCGATGGCGACTTTCTTGACCTCAGCCGTTACGATCTTGCCCGAGTCGTCCTTGACTACGTCGTACGTGCATCCCGCGCCCATCTCTCTGAAACCGTTGTAGAGGGACGTCGTTCCGTTTACTTCGACAACATTGCCGATAGCGAGATCCGTGTCATACGCCGACTGCGAATCGCATTTTATTCTGTATGCGAAATAGCCGTGCTGACCGTCGAGATCCTGAAGGAAGATGCCGGTGTTCTTGTTTTCAGCGTTGTAAGGATATTTTGCAGCTACAACGCCCTTAATGTTCATCTGAACGCCCGTTACGTTCTCTTTCCAGTAGTCCCATGATGCGATGACATACTGTTTGATAACGTATGTGAACGCCGTTGTTGTGTTTTTGACTTTGCCGCTGGAAACTGTTGCTTTGAGTGTGAACTCGGTGTCCTTGTCGGCGTACTTGTTGACTTTGATAGTGTCTTTTTCGTCGCCTTCAACTACCGATACGAGTCCGTCGCCGCCCTCGACCGTCCAAGCCACGTCCATCGTGTAGCCCTCGTATTCGAGTTTTGACGGAAGCGTGAAGTTAGCCGCTTTTACCTTGTCAGCTTCTGTCGGTTTGTTGTAAAGAACGAGCATTTCCGTAGCATCGTCAACAGTCTGCTGATCCGCTGTCTTTTCGCCGCAGGATGCAAGGAGCACTACCACGGTGAACAGAACAAGCACGAGAGATAAAACCTTTTTCATGTGTGTTCTCCTTTTTGTTTTTGTTGTTTGTATATTTATTTTTTTACTGTGCCGTTATCTCGGCGTCGGCAAGGGTGAGGAGCTTTATCTGAGGCGCGCCCTTGTAGTAGTCGACTATGCCGCATACGTTCATCGTCACGCCCCTGAAATATTCCTCCGTTACCGTTTCGCCGTTTTGCGTGAGCTTCACCGTGCGGACGGTGACGCT
>JAFXWT010000194.1 GCA_017542695.1 Clostridia bacterium | reverse complement strand
CTGCTTTGCCCGGCAGAGATCGAGGTCATTAAGCGTGTCCCGAAAAGCCGCGCCTTGTCTTACAAGGTCGAACCTTCCGCGAAGCATTTTTTCGCACGACTGACATATCTTCTCATTTCCCGCAAGACGATAGGTGATAAATCCGGTTTTACCACCGCAGATCGGACATGACTTTTTGCTGAACAATCCCATTGTAACTCCTTTCTCAGTCCGTCGCCGAAGCCATAATAATAACGAACCGTTCGAGCGTTTGGTCGTAAACGGTAAGGCAGAGCGCGCCCCACCACTCGTGCCCGTCGTCGAAATAGTCCGACCAGTCGGTCGTCCATCTGTAAACCTCCAAACACTCCGTTCCGCCGGGAAACAAAACGGCGTTGACCCTATCGAAATCCCTGTCGGTATAGGAAGTCCCGTGCGGAGGGCAAAGAAACGCCTTGCGATAATTGAGCCAGTTATCCGAACCCGTTGGCGCAAAAAGCGCTTTGCTGCCCAGTTTTCTGCACTTGGCGTTTTTCGTATCGTAAGACCACTTTTTACCGTCGCGGGAGAGCTCATGGGCGGCGCATTCCAAAGCAAGGCGGTGCGAATCGACCCCGCGATAAGGAAAAACGCCTGTTGCGTTCGCTTTCTGATCATCGGAATCGACAAGGCAGTAATCGCAAACGATATCGGGGTATTCTGCGATAAGTCGGTAAAAGTCATCGTCGGAACGTGCGGTTCCCTTATTCCGGTAATACTCAAGCGTTTGACGTATAATCTTCTCCGTCAGGTCTTTTTTGCCTCCGGTCCCGGGCGGCGTCCCCACCACCGTGTACCATTGCCCGGGATAATCCCAGACTTCCTGAAAATACGCGTCCGCCGGATATTCGTCCACAACGTGATCGGCGTCCGGGTAAACCGCTTTGACCCTCGCCAGAGCGTTCCTGTGGATCTCCTCGCGTAATTCCGTCGCATATTTCAGATCCTGTTCACTGTATTTGGGCATTAGCGCTCCTTCCTTTCCGTTTAGTCCTCGACCCGGATTATTGAGCCCTCACGAGGTTCTAAAATACCGTCGCCGTCATGTTCTTTGGAATCGCTGATCTCGATGAAGCGGAGTTTATTACAGTCGTAATCCCAGTGCGGTTCTTTATACCAGTAGTTCATCAGACTGACGTACTCCTGCACTTTTCTTTCCCAGCGGTCACGCGGAAAGCCGTAGTGAAGAATGCGAAGAAAACACTCAAATCCGTAAAGCCGCGAGTCTTCAATGGCGTTATAATCGTAGTTCCTGCGCTCTGTATATAACCATTTGCCGTCTTCGGCGTGATCTCTGTAATATCTCCAGATCTTCCGCGAGGGCGGGTCCGGTTCATGAATAAAATGGCATACCTGCTCAAACTGCCACCAGCGCAGATCTTCTTCATCTTTCGCGCGGTACACAACGACGTCGTCTCCGCCGCGTTCACCCTCATGCATAACGGTCAATCCGTCAAGATACTCTCCTGCAAAGCAGTCTAAAGGCTGGTTTGCCACTTCCTCAGGAAGATGCGCGCGTATCCATTTTTCATCCAACCTCATTTTTGATTCACCTCCACAAAATGGAATTGATCTTTGCCTTTATCATGTCGTATTGTTTGGAAACGGTATCAAAACCGTGTTTTTTCAAAATGGAGGAAATCTCTTCGATTTGCTTTATCAGTTCTTCTATTGAAATTGTTTTCTCGTAATTGGATTCTTCGTAAAAATCGTTTTCGCACCATCTGTATCGTTCAAAAGGATGTTTTTCGGCGTCGATACCCCATTCAAAAATTTCAGCGGGAGCAACAGATGACTTTGAAAAAATGACAAGTTGACCGTTTTCGTCGGATGTTTGAGCTGGTTCTGAATAACGCCATCGTCCGACTGTAACTACTTTGTTTTCCGCTTGTATCACCTCCGCAAATTCAGGCTTATCGGCATTATTTGTTGTTCAGTATTTCACGGAGTCCGTCCCTGAAATCGCCGTAATGCCGTGGAAACCTCTGCGACCCGGTCGCGTAAATCTCTTTTCCTTCGTTCACAGTCGCTTTGAGAATAAAATTCGTGCCGTCTTTGATACCCTTCGGATGTTTTCCGTGATATCCGTCCCACGACAGCAGACGGCATTTGTTCATCAGCTTCAGCGCATATTCCGCAGAGCAAACGGCGCGTTTTTCAAGCTGACGCGCTTTTTCACCGTCTCTGTATCCGACGGCATATTGAGACACTTCCGCTTCGTCGCCGTTCATTACGATCTTATAATCGGTCACATGGCGCATCCCGATCGTATGAAGCGTGACAGTTTCGAAAGATTTGATCTTTACAAATAAATTGATAATGTTTCTCACTATTATTTCACCAAACCGGAATTTGCCTGTATCATAGATTATCGGTACTAAATTATCTGTGCACACCATCGCAGAGTATTGTCGGAATTCCGATTGATGTCAACACTCTGTAAATAGCACTCGCTTTATCACTATACAACAGATCCTGTGGCTGTTGATCAAAAGCGTGAATCAGCGCTTCTCGGTCAGGCAGTTGATTCACCTCGTAGAATGCGCTGTAGTCCCG
>JAFXWT010000193.1 GCA_017542695.1 Clostridia bacterium | reverse complement strand
GTCTCGAAATGATAAGCTGCCCGAGTTTTTCTTTGATGTCCATTGTATTTCGTCCGTAAAAATGTATTCTCCCATTATAATTATAAATTTATTATACATAAAATGTACGAAAAAGTAAAGGGGTTATCTGCTTTTTTCTGTCAGCAATGGCGAAAAAGTGTGATTTTTCACGTTTTTCTTTTGCGAAAAACGTTTTTTCGATCTTTTCTTTTTTTGCTAAAAAAGAGGGCAAAAGAAAAAACGCGGCAGAAAAAACGGAAACCGCGCGGGGCTCCCCTACGATACGTCAATGAGTGTATCCCGTCGCAAAAAAGCGAAAAATATCGGCGGACTTTCGCCCGCCGTTTTCGTTCTATTTTATTTTGAAATGATACGCCGGAGCGCGGTCGGACTCTGTTCCGTCGTCCGAAACGGCGGTGACGGCGAACGTCGTGCGTTCCGAGTTTTTGTCGAGCGTTACGACGAACGAATTTGTGTCGGCAGTGCCGAGAAATTCGTACGTTTTCGCGCTGTCCTCGGCTTTATAGACGTTGTATTTATCCGTGTCGTCCGAGTCTGTCCATTTCAGTTTGACGGTATCGTATCCTTTATCGGAAACGTAAAGTCCCGCGACCTTCTTCGGCTTTGATCTATGGGAAAATCCGCTTATTTCATACGTTTTTCCTCTTTCCGTGTCAAAGACAAGCACACCGTCAACGTTGTTCGATCGCACGGTATTTCCGTCCGACATGACCGTCGCACCTCGGACGAAATCACCCGCGAGTTTCGCCGTTTTGCCCGCGTGCGACGTTATTCTGACAAGCGTCGGCGCGCCGCGCTCCCACTCGACGTCGACGGTAAAGCCGCCGCGGGCGCAAAGTCCCGTGAAGCTGCCGTTTTCCCATTCGGGCGGGAGAGCCGCCAGCGGCTCTATCGCGTCGCCGTGGCTCTGGACGAGCATTTCAGCAATTCCCGCCGTGCCGCCGAAGTTGCCGTCGATCTGGAACGGCGGATGAAGATCCCACAGGTTCGTCGCGGTATTTTTGCAGAGCATCTGCTCGACGAGTTTATGAGCGCGCGCGCCGTCTTTCGTCCTCGCCCAAAGGCAAAGGCGGTGTGCGACTCCCCACCCCGTCGCCTCGTCGCCGCGCTCGGTGAGCGTGACTTTCGCCGCGTCAAGCCATGCGAGAGTATCGGATTTTATAAGGTCGCCCGGGTAAAGCCCGACGAGATTTGAAATATGGCGATGATGATATTCGCCCATGTCGCCGTAGAATTTTTCCTGACGAAATTCCTTGATCTGACCGTTCAGACCAACGACGATCGGATCGTATTTATCGAGCTGATCCATGACGGTTCGGAGGATCGAATATTCCTCTTTTTCAAGCAGTTTTTCGTCGGTTATATCAATGCCCGCCTCTTTCGCGGCAAGGAGCGCATGATAATTATTGAGATATGCAAACGTCTGCGCGTATGTCGTCCCCTCGGTGTAGTACCACACGCCGTCGACGTGCTGTTCGGGTGAGTCGCAGTACGTGACGAGGAAATGGCCATTTCCGTCGTTGCGGACGCATTTTGTGATATATCGCGCCGCGTCTGAAAGGAGCGGATATACGGTGTTTTTCAGCGCGTCCTTATCTTCGGTAAATCGGTAGTAATCCCAGAAAAGCTCTGTCGTGAAGCCGAGATTCCCCGCCGAGCGATCGCCCGAGACCTTACTCGGCCAGTTGCTCGTGCCGATGTTCCAGCCGTTTCCGCCGTCCTTTCCGTAAAGCTCCGGTGTAAACTTACTCACATATTCGTCGGCATAGCTTTTTGTCGCCGCCATATAGGCACGGTTGAAGTCGACGTACGGAAGGAACGTCTCGGCAAGGTTCGTCGAGAAGGCGGGCCAATAGTTCATCTGCACGTTGACGTTGTGCCAATATCCAGACGTCCACATCGGCTGGCGGTATTTGTTCCACGTGCCCTGAAGGTGTGCGGGGAGCGCGCCTTTGCGCGATGACGCGATGAGAAGATAGCGACCGTACTGGAAATAGAGTGCTTCAAGATATGTGCTTTTACTTCCGTTTTTGTAATCGAAAAGGAGCTCGTCCGTCGTTTTGTCAAAGTCGCGTGCGTCGCAGCCGAGGTCAAGCGTCACGCGCCCGAAAAGCGAGCTGTGATCGGCAATATGTGCGTTTTTAACGACAAGGTAAATATCATTTACCTTGTTTCCGCGCACTTTTTCCTCGATTTTTTCAAGATATCCGCTGACTTTTTTATATGCGTAAGCGTAGTCGCGGTGCATCGTCGGTTTGTCATCTTCGGGGGACGTGAAAGTCGCGCTTTCAAGTTCATACGTCGTGTCGAGAGTGAGCAAAATGAGTGCGCTCGTCGCACCGGAGACGGCGATAGTGCCGCCGTCCGCAGTCACTTTCCCATCGGAATACACGCGGAAAAGCCCGCAGAAGTCGATGCCGTAAAACTCCATTTTGCCCGACAGTTCGATCTCTCCGACGCCGTTTTCAACCTTTGCGACGACATTCCCCGTTTTGCCTCCGCGATCTCCCGGCTTTTGCATATACTCCTGAACCCACGGTACAACGGGACGGAACGTGAAGTCGAGTGCGCCGCGCTCCGACGCGAAAAATCCGACGACGAGCGCGCGGTCGGGGTACGAAGCGAACACCTCACGGGTGTAATTTACGCCGCGATATGTGTATTTTGTCGTTGCGACGGCGGTGCTAAGATCGAGTTCGCGGCTGTAATCCGAAACGTCTGAAAACTTATGCCCGACGTCGATATAAAGCTCGGCAAACGTGTTGAGCCCGCCCGCAAGGTAGTTGTCCGTCTTCATCCATGAAGTTGCGAGCGTTTTTTCCGCGACTGTGATGCGTTCGGTTTCCGTTCTGCCGAAAACATTTGCTCCGAAATATCCGTTTCCGACAGGAAGCGACCAGCGCTCCCAGTCGTCGTTTACGCTCGTTTTGATCCGCGCGCGGTTGCTCGGCAGACTGTCGCCCATATGTTCGAAAACGCCATCTTTATCGTGGCTTGCCGGTTCACTGTATTTTAGTTTCAGCGGAATGATTTTCATAAATTATCCTTTTTTAATTGAGCAAAGCGAACGCCGCGGCGTCCGCTTTGAGTTTTATAGTCCTTCGATCTCGACCGCGGGCGCGACAAGGCGCTCCGCGTTTTCGTGGTAAAATTTTTCAAGTATCTCATCCGACAGTCCGAGTCCGTCGACGAATTCCGACAGTCTGTTGTCGAAATAATCGCGTGCGAAAAGGAAGCGAGTCGGGTACGTTTCGATGAGCTTTTTTGTGTATTCGGGGTCGCGGCGGAAAGCACGAACGCACGAGCCCGCCGAGCAGTCGCAGTAGAGGTTAGGGTATTTTTCGAGCATCTTTTCGATCCTGCCGCCCGGTATAACGGGCGCGTCGGGATACGCTGTCGAATACCCGAGGTCGTCGTTTGAGATATGACACCAGAAGCCGGGCGCGTGACCGAGGAAATTCGTCTCGGGGCAAAGCTTCAGCACGCGCTCGAGCGTGTCGATGTCGCCGCCGTACCACCACGAGCGGCGCGGAAATTCGCGTCCCGTTTGCTGTGCGCCCGCGTTGTCGAAATGGAGAGTTACGGGCAATCCGTTCTCGCCGCAAAAGCGGAAAAGGTCGATGGCGTCGGGATTATCGTACATCATGCGGAGCTTGATCTCGCCGCAGACCTGCACTTTGTAATTCTTGATCGCCGCGCGCATTTTCTGGATGCAGTCGGGTTTTCGCGGATCGGGGCCGTATCCGAGGATAAAGCGGCTCGGCGCTTTCTGTTTATACTCCCAGCAGAGCGAAAACGGGTTTGGGCCTGTTCCCGTGACGGGGGTGGACATACAGAATTCGGTTTCGGGCGCGTATTCACTCTCCGGAGTTTCCCATGAGAGAAGCCAAGTCTGCGATATTCCCGCTTCGTCCATATTCTTTATCTGTCTTTCAAAGTTCCAACCGTGAAAATCAGGGTGGTTATGAGCGTCTATCTTTATCATTTTCAAATCCTTATTTGTTCTCGGTGCCGTACCATCTGCCGCCCGGAACGGTCTTTACGTCACCCGTGAGGAGCTGTTCGTAATTTTCCGAAACTTTTTTGAAAGCGGCGGCGTATAGCTCGATCCACTTCGGTTCGTAGTGCTTGAACCACGGCACAGAGAAGCAGTATTTCGTCTCCGACGGCTTGCACGCGTCGTCGTCGAGGCGAACGTCGCGGTCACTGAACGCTATGCGCGACGGTTTTCCGATATGCATAAGGTCGAACGTCTTGAAGAAGTTATGAGTATGGAGGCAGAAGTTGCCGCCCTCCCAGCACTGATTGCTTCCGATCTCGGCGCGCACCGCCTCGGCATATCTGTTGACGGAGAGACCGCCGAGCTCATCGGGATAATACGCGGCGTGCGGACAGTACCAGCCCGCCATGTTCGAGCCGGTGCTTTCGTCGACTCTGATCGCACGGATGCCTTTCACGCCCTCGAGAAGATCCCAGAAGTAGTTCATCGCTTTGCGTATCTCGGCGCAGCGCTGATCGTAATATTTGAGCTGAACGCGGGCGATCGCCGAACATAGCTGGTTTGCTCTTCCCTTCGCGCCGCCGAGCGCGATGTGGAAATATGGCTTCAGATCGTCGCACTCTTTTATGTATTTGTCGTTGTTTCTCTCGTAGTGGCCGAAAGCCATCGCGCGCTCGTAGAACTTGCGGTTGTCGGTGACGAGCATTCCGAGCTCGCCCGCGGCAAACGACTTGCCGCTCATCATTGACATTGCGCCGACGTCGCCGAACGTGCCGAGTTTTTTGCCTTTATAAAGACCGCCCTGCGCGTGCGAAACGTCCTCGATGACATAGAGGTTGTGTTTACGCGCAATCGCCATAATTCTGTCCATATCGCACGGATACGCGAAATAGTGAACGACCATGATCGCCTTTGTACGAGGGGTAATGCAGCGTTCGAGGTCGTCGGGGTCCATCGAAAGCATATCGTTGATGTTGCAGAACACCGCCGACGCGCCGAAGTTTATCGCCTGCGACACGCTGCCCCAATACGTTTTTGTCGGACAGATTATCTCGTCTCCGACGCCGAGACCGATGGCGAACATCGCACTGGTGAGTGCCATTGTACCGTTGCAATACGCTATCGCGTATTTACTGCCGATCCATTCGGCAAATTCATCCTGAAATTTCTCCGTTATGTCACGCCCCGAAAACTTGTTGTTGCGAACGACGTCGAGCGCCGCCGCTTCGTCCTCCTCGGTGATGATGGGCCACTTGAAAAGTTCCGCGGGCGGCGCTTCTTTGATCATCTGCTCGCCGCCGAGTAATGCCAATTTTTCCATGATAACTCCTTTCGCGCACTTTTCGTGCTTGTTTTTTTGTTTTGTACGGTGATGTCACATTATGATAATATATAATTTATCAAATGTCAAGCCAAAGAGTGAATATGCGCGTCAGTCTTTCTTTTTTCTGACTGCAGCCGCGGTGATAAGAAGTGCAAGTACCGCGGCAAGCGACACGCCCGCGCCGAGAGTCGATCCGCATCCGTCTTTCGAGCTCAAGTCGACGATTATGCTGCCCGTCGGCTCCGCCGCGGAGGTCGACGTCGACGCGGTGGCAGGCGGCGTTATGATAAATTCGGTCGTTTCCGACGTGCTTGCCGTCGTCGCCTCAGGTGTGGATATCACGGCTTCAGTCGTAACATCATACGTTGTGGGCTGTGTGATCTCGGTCGTCGGCTCTGTCGTCGGTTCGACTGTCGCCTCCGTCGTTTCGTCAATGGTCGTCGGCTCCGCAGTCGTCGCTTCGGTCATTGACGCTTCGGATATCGCGGGGAAATCATAAATCACTACGATCTTTTTGCCGTTTGTCTCAATTCCGTAGCGCCGCGCGCTCGCAAGAACGCCGTTCAGCATCGGAATGAAAACAGGCATTCCGTTTTCATCAACGGCAAATACGTATCCGTCTTCCGCGATCAGAGCCACGTAAACGGTGTATTCGTGCCCGCCGATAAACGTGTCGTTTTCGTCGAGGCGCTCACTTTTTGTGACGTCGTGCCATACGACGTCGTATACGGTATAGTTTTCGCTTTCCGTTCCCGCTTCATATACCGGCTTTTCGTTCGCCGACGGGGGTGTCACGGTCACGACGACATCAGCGATCGGTTTATCGGCTTTTTTTGCCGCAGTAAAGATGTATTCGACGACGAGCAGGTCGTTGTCGCCGACGTTGTCATACCACCATACGATCGCGTCGTTTCCGTTGATCGTCGCTTTCACGTCGGGAGCGCCGCTCCCGGCGATTCCGACATTATAACCTTCTCTGAGTTTGATAAGAACGCAGACGGAGTATTTCTTCCCTTCCTCAAAGAGCGTGAGTCCGGGCGCAAGATCATCGCCGAACTCTTCTTCCCACAGAACGCCGCCCTCAAAGCCGCTGTGCTCTGAGTCATCGAGTACGTAATACGCGTTGCTCTTAACTTTTGCCGAATGATTTGGCGCGTTCCCGCCCATCGGCGCGGTGACTTCAACGGCTATCAAATCTACCGTTATTCCTTCCGATTCGTCCGCCGTCGCCATGACGGTGAGCGCCGCGACGAGAAACGCCGCAAGGATCAGAGCGTAAATCATTTTTTTCATGGCAATTCCCCCTTTTTTGATGTTTTACATATTTTCACATCATTTGTCAAGCGGCGCGCATCGGCGCCGTTTGGCATTATTTCAGTTCATGGATAAATATTCCCGAAAGGAGCTTCGGCTCAAACCACGTCGATTTCGGTGGCATTATCTTTCCCTCGTCGGCGATCGCCATAAGTTCATCAAGCGATGTCGGGCACATCGCGAAAGCGACTTTCATGTCGCTGTCGGCGCGGCGCTCGAGCTCGGAAAGACCGCGGATGCCGCCGATGAAGTCGATGCGGCGGTCGGTGCGCGGGTCGCCGATCTTCAGTATCGGAGACAGCAGATTGTTCTGAAGGATAGAAACGTCGAGACGCGATATCACGTCGTCCGGATACGTGCCGTCTTTTGCCGTCAGCTTATACCACACGCCCGAAAGATACATGCCAAACGTGTGCTTTTCGCTTATCTTTTCGGGGCGGGACGGGAGCTTTTCAATATCGAATTTGTTTGTCACAGCCAAGATAAACTCCGCTTCCGACATTCCCGAAAGGTCTTTGACAACGCGGTTGTAATCCATGATCTCAAGCTCATCAGACGGAAAAATGACGGAAAGGAAGAAGTTGAACTCCTCTTCCCCTGTGTAATCGGGATTCTGGACGCGGCGCTTGCGCGCGATACGCACAGCGGAAGCGCAGCGGTGGTGCCCGTCGGCTATATAGAGCGCATCTTTTTTCGCAAAAGCATTCGTTATCGCCGCGATGTCGTCGTCCATATATACCGCCCACACCGTCTGGCGCACGCCGTCAAAATCGAAGTCGTAAAGCGGGGTGCTTTCGGTCACGCGGCGCGTGACGGAGCGGATCGCTTCATCAGGTCGGTAGGTGAGGAAGATCGGGCCCGTGTTCGCGTCGCAGAAATCGACGTGATTACAGCGGTCGTCCTCTTTTTTTGCGAGCGTCAGCTCATGGCGTTTGACTACGCCGCCGAGATAATCGTCGACCGAAACGCAGCCGACGATACCCGTCTGCGCTCTTCCGTTCATGATCTGTCTGTATATGTAATAGCTCGGTTTTTCGTCTTTTATGTAAACGCCCTGCTTGATCAGAGAATTCAGGCGGCGCGCCGCCTCTTCGTAAGCGTTCTGCGAATACGGATCGACGTCCTCGGAAAAGTTTATCTCCGCGCGGTCGATCTTTATAAACGAATACGGCTTGTCTTTTGCGTACTCGCGCGCTTCCGCGGAGTTCATTACGTCATACGGAAGCGACGCCGTCATCTCGGCGTATTCAGCCGACGGTCTGACGGCTTTGAACGGACGAACTGTTGCCATGTCTTTCTCCTTTTGATGTATTATTTGAAGAATTCCGTGATGATGTCGACGACTTCAAAGCCGATGCGCTTCTGCGCTTCGACCGTCGCCGCGCCGATGTGCGGAGTGCATGAAACAGCGGGGTGATTTATAAGTTCGGTGTTTGCCGTCGGCTCGTCGGCGTAAACATCGAGCCCCGCGGCACGGAGTTTGCCAGAATTCAGCGCGTCGAGAAGCGCCGTCTCGTCAATGTTTTTGCCGCGCGAGGTGTTTATCAGCACAGCGCCGTCTTTCATCTTTGCGATGGCTTCGGCGTCGATCAGCGGTTTTTCGAGCGCGGGAACGTGGAGCGAGATGAAATCGGATTTTGCGAGCAGCTCGTCGAGCGAAACGAACGTCACGCCCTCGTCGGAGCACGGGCGGAGCTCGTAAGCGAGCACCGTCATTCCGAGACCGCTCGCCATTTTGGCGAGCGTGCGGCCGATCCTGCCGTATCCGACAAGGCCGAGCGTCTTTCCGCAGACCTCAAAGCCCTTGCCGTACGCTTTCTTTTCCCATTTTCCCTCTCTCATCGTATGTCCTGCGATCGAGATATAGTGGGCGCAGGAGAACATATGCGCGAGCGCCGTTTCGGCAACGGACGCGCTCGACGCGGCGGGGGTATTTTTGACCGTGATACCGTTTTCTTCGGCATATTTGACGTCGATATTGTCGACGCCGACACCGCCGCGGATAATTAGCTTCAGAGACGAGCCCTTTGCCTCGTCGATGTGGTTTGCGCGAACTTTTGTCGCCGAGCGGACGACGACAGCGTCGTAGCCGCGAAGCGCCGTGCCAAGCCGATCCGGCTCGTAAAATTGTTCGGTCACGTCAAATCCGCGTTTTTTCAGCTCTGCTATCGCCGATTTATCCATTCCGTCGGTAATGAGTATCTTTTTCATAATTATCACCTCACGCATTTTTTTCAAATTTGTCAAGAAAATCGACAAGCGCCGCGACGCCCTCTTTGGGCATCGCGTTATATATGCTCGCTCGCAGACCGCCGACGCTCTTGTGACCTTTGAGGTTGTCCATGCCCGCCGCTTTTGCCGCCGCAACGACAGCCGCGTCGAGTTCCGCGCTTTCGGTGACGAACG
>JAFXWT010000192.1 GCA_017542695.1 Clostridia bacterium | reverse complement strand
TGACTTACACACAGTACGTTGTGATGATGGCGCTCTGGGAGTACGGCGGTATGACGGAAGGAGAACTCGGCGGGATCGTTCATCTCGATTCCGGAACCCTCGCGCCGCTTCTCAAACGCCTCGAAAAGCAGGGGTATCTCACCCGCACGCGGCCTGACGGCAACGAGCGCAAGCTCTTTCTCACGCTGACGGATGAAGGCGAGGCGTTGAAGGATCGGGCGATCAGCGTCCCCGAAGAAATGCAAGGCTGTATCGACCTGCCGAAAGAAGAACTGACGGAGTTGAAACGCCTTATCGACAAGGCGCTTGCAAGGATGGATCAGAAACTGCAAAAGGAGAATAAAGAATGATTTACGATTACAGGATTACTACCGGAAAAGGCGAAGAGTTGAAACTCGCCGATTACAAAGGCAAGGTCGTTATGGTGGTGAACACCGCCACCGGATGCGGTTTTACGCCTCAATACGCGCCGATTGAAAAGCTTTACGAGGATTATCACGACAAAGGGCTTGAGATACTGGATATCCCCTGCAATCAGTTCGGCGGACAGGCGCCGGGAACGGATGAGGAGATACACGAATTCTGCACGATGCACTTCAACACCACCTTCCCGCAGATGAAAAAAGCGGACGTGAACGGCGAAAACGAGCTGCCCCTTTACACCTATCTGAAATCGCAAAAAGGTTTCGAGGGCTTCGGCGAACATAAGTACAAGGCGCTGCTTGAAAAGATGTTCTCGGAAAAGGATCCGGACTGGGACAAAAAGCCGGATATCAAATGGAACTTCACCAAGTTCATCATCGACCGCGAAGGCAGAGTGGTCGCACGCTTTGAACCTACGGCTGATATGGCGGAAGTGGAAGCGTGCGTGAAAGCACTTTTGTGATCTTTAAGGAGCAGGCCTTGAAAAAGAAATATATCGATATCAACGAGTACGCTGGCGTTATCACAAAAGAGCTTGAACGCGGCGTTCTTCTGACAACGAAATACGGCGACAAAGTCAATTCCATGGTCATCGGCTGGGGACATATCGGACGGATATGGGAGCTCCCGGTATTCGTCGCGTACGTGCGCAAAAATCGCTTTACCCGCGAGATGCTGGACAGTGATCCGGAATTCACCGTCAACGTACCGGTAAACGGGTTTGACAAAAAGGCGTTTTCGATCTGCGGTACAAAAAGCGGCAGGAATACGGATAAAATCAAAGAAGCCGGGTTGACGCCTGTCCCGTCCGATGCGGTCTCGGTACCGGCGATCAAAGAATTCCCGCTCACACTTGAGTGCCGTGTGATCTACCGGGAAGAACAGACCGCATCAAGGCTTCCCGAAAGCATCCGCCGTAAATTCTATTCGATCGAAAACGACGATCATATCTCCTATTACGGCGAGATCGTTTCGGCATATCTGATAGAGGAGTAATGAAAATGAGCAAAAAGATCGTTGCGGTGAACGCGGGTCCGCGCATGGGCTGGAATACGGAAACGCTGATCACTGAAGCGTCAACGGGCGCGGAATCGTCGGGAGCGACGGTAGAACGATTCGATCTGTTCCGGCTGGAGAAATACACGGGGTGTATCTCCTGCTTCGGCTGTAAAAAAGAAAAATTCAAGGGGCGTTGCGTTTGCAAAGACGGGCTGACCCCGGTGCTCGACGCGATCCGCGAGTCGGATGGGCTGATCATAGGCTCGCCGAATTATCTTTCGGAGATGACCGCGTCCTTCTGGGCACTGTACGAGCGGCTGATCTTTCAGAATCTGACTTACAATCTTGAAAAGCCGTGCTGCAACGAACGCCTGATCCCGGTGCTACTCATCATGACAAGCAACGCGCCAGACACGATGTACCGGGGGCTTATCGGAGATTATCGGCAAACGCTGAACCGTTTCGTCGGTCCGACCGAGGTTTTTGTCAGCGGCAACACGCTGCAGCTCAAGGATTACGGTAAAACCGACTGGGAATGGACGATGTTCGACC
>JAFXWT010000191.1 GCA_017542695.1 Clostridia bacterium | reverse complement strand
CTCGATCTTCACGCCAAACGGCGAAACGTAATACTTGCCGCCCTCTTTTGTAAGAGTCGTCTTCATAATGTTCATCTTCGGCGCGCCGATGAATTCCGCAACAAAGAGGTTTTCGGGCATTTCAAACACTTCCGTCGGCGTGCCGACCTGCTTGATGTAGCCGTCCTTCATTATTACTATGCGGTCGCCGAGCGTCATCGCTTCCGTCTGGTCGTGCGTGACATAAACGAACGTCGTGTCGAGCTTTTGACGGAGCAGAATGATCTCGGCTCTCATCTGGTTGCGGAGCTTCGCGTCGAGGTTCGACAGCGGCTCATCCATGAGGAACACCTTAGAATCGCGCACCATGGCGCGCCCGATCGCAACTCTCTGTCTTTGACCGCCGGAAAGCGCGCGCGGCTTGCGGAGCAGATAATCGGTGATGCCGAGTATCTCGGCCGCGTTCGTGACCTTTTCGTAGATCACGTCCTCCGGGACCTTTTGCAGACGTAGCGAAAACGCAATGTTGTCGTAAACCGTCATGTGCGGGTAAAGCGCGTAGTTCTGGAACACCATCGCGATGTTTCTGTCCTTCGGCTGAAGGTCGTTGACGACTACGCCGTCGATCTCGATCGTTCCCTCGCTTATATCTTCAAGCCCCGCTATCATGCGGAGCGTCGTCGATTTGCCGCACCCGGACGGACCGACGAAAACGACGAATTCCTTATCCGCGATTTCAAGATCGAAGTCGTGAACGGCGACGACCTTGTTATCGTATATCTTTTTGACTTTAGTAAGCTTTACACTTGCCATAAATATCTCCTTTCAAATCGTCAGCCTTTGACGGCGCCGCCTGTGACGCCCTCAACATAATACTTCTGCAAGCACATGAACAAGATCGTTACGGGGAGGGCAACAATTACGCCGCCCGCGCAGAACATCGTGTACCTTGATCCTATCTGATCATTATTGAGCCAGTTGTACATACCGACCGCAACATTCATACCGGACGACGTACCGAACGACACGTATCTCGCAAATACGAAATCGCCCCACGGACCCATGAAAGCAGTAAGCACTGTGTATATGACTATCGGTTTTGCAAGAGGGAGAATAATCTTTGTAAGAACCTGCGCGCGCGTCGCGCCGTCGACTCTCGCCGCCTCGTCGAGCGATTTCGGCAGTGTATCGAAAAATCCCTTCGACACATAATATCCCATGCCGGACGACGCGATGTAAACGAGGATAAGTCCCGGCACGGCGTTCGCCTGCGTCAGTCCGATATCGGCAAGGACGCGGTACAGAATGATCATCGTCAGCATTCCCGGGAACATTCCGAGGATGAGCATGAATTTCATCAGCGGCTTTCTCATTTTGAAGCGGAAGCGCGAAAGCGTGTAACTCATGCAAAGCACGATGACCGTTTGAAGCACCGCGACGACGAGCGCGATAACGAACGTGTTGAGATACCACTTAAAAAAGTCGGTGTTCGCAAGATTGATGTAGTTGTCAAATCCCCACTGCTTCGGGATGATATATCCCGTCGGCGACGTAAGCTCCGTTCTGAACGACTGAAGGAGGATACTGACGAAAGGAATAAGCCAAACCACGCTTATCACGACAAGCAAAATGTGAATGACAGTGTTGCCTATCGCCCGTGATGTCTTGATTCCCATGTGACGCTTCATTTTCTTTTCTTCTTTTATTTCGGCTTTATTCATCACTGGAAATCCTCCTCGTTCTTTATTGACGGAAGCACGCTGTACACGATAAGAGAGATTATCGCGACAACGGCAAACACAAGAATACCGATTACCGACGCGAGATTATATTGCGACTCCGCGCCCGTCGTTATCTTGAACAGCCACGTTATAAGCAAGTCGGTGTACCCGACGGAGCCGGACGCCGCCGACGCCGCCGCATTCGTCGGACCTCCCGCCGTAAGCAGATAAATGACGTTGAAGTTGTTCATATTTCCCGTAAAGCTCGTAAGCAGATACGGGCCTGTAATGAACAACATATAAGGAAGCGTGATCTTCGTATACTGTTTCCACGGGCTCGCACCGTCGATCTTCGCTGATTCGTAAAGGTCTGACGGAATGTTCATAAGGATGCCCGTTGCGATAAGCATAAGATACGGGATACCGATCCAGATATTTATGAGAATTACCGTCACTCTCGGAAGCAGACCGCTGTTTGCCGTACTGCCCCAGAAGTCGATCGCCGTTGTGATCCAGCCGAGGTCTTTCAGTATACCGTTGATGATGCCGTTTTTGGCAAACATCTTCGATACGTAAAGGAGTGAAATGAACTGCGGGATCGCTATCGTAAGGACAAGCACCGTGCGCCATACCTTCTTTATCCTGATGCCCTTCTTGTTTATCATCATTGCGACAAACATTCCGAGGAAGTAGTTAGTGAACGTCGCAAAGAACGCCCAGATCAGTGTCCACACGAGTATCTCGCCGAACGTTGCGGCGTACGACTGTACGCTGCCGCCGACGTTGGACTCCCACGAAAGAATAGTTCCGAAATTCGTCGTTCCGACCCACTCGAACAGCGCGTTCGTATATCCGTTGTGAGCGCCGTCGTAGCTCGTGAACGCGACAAGGATCATGAATACTATCGGAAGCACCGTAAACACTGTAATGCCGAGGAGCGGGAGCGCGAGAAGCGTTCTGTGGAAATTGTCGTCAACAAGCGAATGAAGATCCTGCTTGCCGCTTTTGAGCTTCTTGCCCGATTTGATAATTCCCTCGGCTATCTTGTTCTGCTTTATGTTCTGCCGCCACGTGTAAAGGAACGCGAAAATGAAGAACAGAGTCAGAACGCCGTAAAGCAGTATTTTGAATGAGTTGTCGTGATAGACCGTCGTGTATGTATCGAGTATCTCGTCGTAGTGAGAGTTGACCTCAGGCGGCATCGTGCCGAGCGACGGCAGCATACCAAGCCAATATCCGCCCGACAGCACCATGTACGCGATGAATACTCCTTCAAATAAGAAAAACAGTATCCCGCGCAGTATCTGTCCGCGTGCAATCGAGCCGAATCCCATAACAAGATACGAAACTTTCGTTTTCCAATCGCCGTGAATGAACGTCGTTACGATATCGACGCACTCGTGCGCGATACCGAGTCCGAGCTTTTTGAAAAATCTGCCGACGGCAAATATACAGTTCAGTATCGCACGCGGAATGGAAACGAAAAATCTTGCGATCTTATACCAAAATTTAGACCATTTTGACAGCCGCAAGTATTCGAGATCGCTGTATGTTTTCATAAAAAACTCCTATATTTCGATTGAGCGAAGCCAAAAGATCGGCTTCGCTCAAATCAATATGAATCTTATTGACAATTCAAGTTAAAGCAAATCAACCGTTTATTCGATTTGTTATGCTTTATTCTTTTATAATTGTGATCTCGTTTGTCGAGGAGTTCCACGTTACCGTGTATGTGCCCGGCTCAACGAATACGATGTTATTGTCGCCGTTTTCTTCGGGAGTAAGATCCTTGATCAGAT
>JAFXWT010000190.1 GCA_017542695.1 Clostridia bacterium | reverse complement strand
TCGCGCTCCGTCTTGCAGCTGTCGATAAACAACGAATAATCTTTAGCGTATGCGTCCGCGTACTCAAGATCGCGCTCGTCAAACAGCTCCGGCGCGCTCTTCTTTTTATAAAACAGTTTTTCCGAAAGTTCCTTTGCGCTGACGTTTTCCATATATTTTTCCTCCGCAGAATTATCTTTCAATTTTCGAAATAAAGCTTATTGTACTTTTCCGCCGTCTTTTCGAGAAGGTCGGCGTATCGCGACGCCGCCTCGTCCGGTATTACCTTCAGTTTCGGCTTTGCAAGCTCGCCGATCTCCGCGTAACGCTCGTCGGCGAGCCACTCCGTCACACGGTCGACTCCGGCGGCAAGAGACGCGTAAACGGCGCGCCACGTTCCGACTTTGAGATATATTTTCGACAAGTGATAAGTTCCGTATTTTATGTTCGTTTCGGGATCGTACAGCATTCCCGCGTCATACGGATCGTGAAGCTCTTCTTTATATTTTTCAAGAAGCTTCGGAGAGACCTGCATCAGCCCGATCTCGCCGCCGTCCGACGTGAGGTCGCCTTTGAAATCGCTCGAGCATTTTATGTATGCGTATATAACATTTTTAGGTACGCCGTATTCGTATGAGTACTTGTTTACGAATTCCTCGAAAGCGAGCGGATACTTGGCTCTTTCCGCACGATCGGTGAAGCTCTGAACGATTATTCCGAAAAAGACCGACAACACGGCGATACAAATGATCACCGCGCTGCGGATAAATGCTTTTTTTGCGTTCATTTTGCCAACAGACCAGCCTCATCAAGTATTTTTGCGACGTCCTCCGTGACGTCGCGACCGCGCGAATTGTCGATAGAATAATCACAAAGCGACAAAAGCTCAGCGTCGGATTTCTGCGCCGCAAGACGCCTTTGCGCTTTATCGCGCGATATGCCGTCGCGTCTTTCGATCCTCTCGATCTTCGTCTCGTCGTCCGCGGTGACGCAAACGGTGAAGTCGCAAAGCCGGTCGAAACCGCTTTCAAACAGCAAAGGCGCGTCGACGACTGCAAACGGCGCACACGTCGATCTTATGATCTTCAACGTCTCTTTTTTTATGTAAGCGTGCGCGATCGCGTTCAATTCGGATCGCCGTTCGGCGTCGGAAAATACAACGTCGCCGAGCGCAGCGCGGTCAAGCTTTGCCCCGTCAACGACGGAATCGCCGAACTTTCTCTTTATCGCTTTCACGCAAGGGGACATTTTTCCGCCGGACGGCTCGAGGAGCGAGTGATATACCGCGTCGGTATCAATATGGAGAGCGCCGAACGAAGAAAAAACGGAGGAGACGTAACCCTTACCGGAGCCGCTCGAGCCGCAAAGCCCAATTACGACCGTATTTTTCACGATGCTCCTCCTTTTTCATGTTTATCTGTATTATTATATCATAATAAAAACTTTATTTCAAGTATATAAAATCATTTTTGCGCGCCGCGCGTATACGAAAAATCGTAAAGAAGAGGAGACGACAGCTTTCTGTCAACCGCGCAAAGCGCGATGCCCCTCCCCGCCGCGCCGACGCTGACGACTACTTCGTCATAAATCCCCTTTGACCCGACACAGCGGATGACCTTGTCGCTTCTCCCGACACATAACGATACGTCCTTCGGCGCGCCGCTTATCATACCCGCGGGCGAACGGACGACGAGCGAAACGCCCCCGACGTCGCACGCGACGAAATAGTTTTCGGCGTACAGCCAGGCGGAACCGTCATAAGAGCGCGCCGTTCTTTTGAGGCTCTTGCCGCAGACAAGGTCTGCGCCGTCAGAC
>JAFXWT010000189.1 GCA_017542695.1 Clostridia bacterium | reverse complement strand
CTCGAAAACGACAGTCGCGCCGCGCGACTTTTTAGCCGCGTCAAGCGCGGCGGCGATCCGCTCTCTGTCGTCAGCGCCGCTGAAATCGGAAACATAAATGGTTTTCATATATGCGCTAACCGTTTATCATTTTCATCCGGTCGTAATATAATTTATCCGTGTGTCTCGTCCCACGCGCGGCGAACGGCAGAAATCATTTCCTCTGCGAGCGCGAGCGGGTCTGCGGCTTTCGCTATCGCGCTCGAACAGCCGGACGCGGCGGAGCCCGCTTTGATTATGTTGTAGCAGTCGGCGCCGCACGAAATACCGGCGGACGGGAAAGGAAGAATGTCGGGATTTATCTCCCTTATCACCTTTATGACCTCGTCGACGTATTCGCGGTCGGCGGGGCGTCCGGTGCCTATAAGCTCCGTCGGCTCTGCGACGAGGATGTTCGGCGCGAGTCTTGCGACCGCTTTTACTTCCTCGATGCTGTCGGCGCAGACTATCGTAGCAAGTCCGACTTCGTCCGCGCGGCGTATCGCGCGTTCGATCTCGTCAAGGGTCAGCTTGTGTTCCGCGTGATTGAGCATACAGCCGACGGCTCCGGCGTCCTTCAGCGCCTCGGGAAGAGTCCTTCCCATACCGCGCCCGATACCGATGGAGTCCATGTGCTGTGAATATACGTGGACGCGCGTGACAGCTTTTGCGACGTTTCTGATCTCCGTGTCGGGGATATCGAGAATGACGTCGATACCGTACTTTTCGGAGAGACGTTCAAAGCCCTTTGCGATCTCGACAAGACGCTCGCCGTACATATAGCACTTCGGTCCGAACTCGAAGAAAGGCTGTGATATTCTATATTCCTTATACATCACTTCACCTCGTCGAAGAGTTCTTCAAGCTTTGATGTGATGATGTCGCCGCACTCGGGCGCGAACGAGGAGTTGCCGACCTCATAGCCGCCCTCGGCAAGCGATTCGGGAGTATAGAAGTAACCGGGTGTCGCGCCGTTGGTTACCTCAATGAGAAATCCTGTCATACCGCGGCTCTTCGCAAATTCTCTCATTCTGATGCCGTACTCGACGAATATCTCGCCCTGCATAAAGAAGAGAGCGGTCTTCCCTATCGTGACGACGCCGCATTCGAGAGGAAGCTCGGCGTTGTTCAGCGAGCCGTGCTCTGCGATATACTTGGAGTTCGCGTAGTTGCTCTCCGTACCGAACATCGCAAGCTCCGCGTTGCGCTTCTTTATATAGTCGGAATCGTCCGTCTCGCGGAATATGCGGCGCGCCTCGTCCATCTCGCGCTTTGTTACCTCGACCGGGGGATACTGTCTCATCGGAAGCTCGATCTCCGCAGACGCCCATTTGATCCCGACGTCGGACGAATACTTCATCTTTTCAAGGCAGCGGAAAACTTCGACTCCGAGCGTCGTTCCGACACGGCACGCCTCCTCAAAGTTCTGACCCGTTCTGAAATAGCGGCTGCTTTGGTTGCCGCTCGTTCCCTGCGCGAACATAAAGATCGCGCCCGGGCAGGCGTATTTGAGATAGCCTCTTATATATCCGGGATAGTCCGCCGTCACGAGAAGGTTCTCGGCGTGCAGATATGTCGGATGAAGCGCGTAGCAGAGGAAAACGGTGCGGACTTTTCCCGTCATATCGCGTACCGCCATAACGTTGACGGACGGATCGGAAAGTCCCTTCGGGTCGCGGCGGTTTCCGCCGACGCCCTGCTCCGCTCCGCAGTATCCGACGTAAGTTCCGATCTCAGCCTCAAACGTATTGGAAACTGCGTCCTTGATAAGAGCGACGAGCTTTTCGTCGAGAAATTCAAGATATTTTTCGTTGCACGCGACGCCCTCTTCGATCTCGTAAGCCTCGGGAGTCGCCGCCCAGGGTCCGGAATGAGTGTGAGAGCAAGTCACGTTGATATAATACTCCGGAAATCTCTCGCGGAGCTTCCTTGTGAACACCTTGCCGTAGTAGAGGATGTCGAGCGTCAGCCAGACGATCTTTTTCTCTCCGTTGTCAAGATACAGAGCCGTGGCGTACAGCGGATCGTGAGCGCCGACGTTCGGTCTCGGGCAGTGCGGATAGCCCGCCATTTCGACGCCTTCCCACGGCGTTATCTCTGTGATTGCGTTACCTGCGATTAACATTATTTATGCCTTCTTTCGAAAGTGGATTTTCAATATGATGTAAATACTTTTTTGAGGGTCATATCGCGTTCGAGCACAAGGACGTCCGCAAAATATCCCTCTCTCAGCTCGCCGACCTTTTCGATCCCGACGGCCTTAGCGGGGGTGCGGGCGGTCATGCGGAACACTTCGGGAACGGTGAAGCCGACGGCGAGAAGGTTCTTTGCCGCCTTGTCCATCGTGAGCAGGCTTCCGTATATCTCGCCGTTCACGAAATTGACGTCCGTCTCGTCGCTCTCTCCCTCGCACGCGTCCGTGATCCCTATGAGCCTGTCGACTCCGACGCACTTCGCCGCGAGCTTTATATGTTCCGGCCTGACGTGGATACCGCGCTCGTCACAGATCAGCTCGTAGTACATATCGTCCTGAATTAGACAGGCGGTATTGAACGAAACTTCGATCGTTCCGTCATACGCTGTCGGCTCTACGGATTTTCCCGTCGCGTCGAAGAGATGAGTCACTATCTTCGCGCCGCGCCGCGCCGCTTCCGCGACCTCGGCGGGAGAGGCTGACGAATGACCGATCGACGGTACGATACCGCACTTTGCGATGTCGGAGATAAAGTCAAGGACGCCGGGCACCTCCGGCGCGCTCGTCCACTGCTTTATGAATCCGGTCGCGGCGAGCTTCATATAGTTCTCCTTTACCGGACGGTCGCCCGCCTCGGAGCTTTCCGCGCCGTAGCGCGGATTGAGATACGGCCCTTCGAGGTGTACGCCTTTAATGTTGCCGCACTCACGCGACGATGCCTTGATCTTTTCAATAAAGGAAAGATACTCGTCGGTCGTAAACCCG
>JAFXWT010000188.1 GCA_017542695.1 Clostridia bacterium | reverse complement strand
TTTCGTAAATGTATTTGCCGACACAGCGGATGCCGTTGCCGCACATTTTCGCTTCCGAGCCATCGGCATTGAAGATGCGCATGCCGAAGTCGGCTTTGTCTGAATGCGTGATATAAATCAGGCCGTCGGATCCGGCGCCGTAATGGCGATCAGACAGCTTTTGAGAAATGGCGGCGATATTCTCCGGGACGTCACCGTATACGTATAGGTAATCATTTCCCAAACCCTGCATTTTTGTGAAGTGCATACACTTTCCTCCTTTCATTTCGCGTCAATAGCGGAAATCTTCATCGTCGTTTCCTCCAATACGTCCAACAGCATTCGTACGGTATCCAGTGACGTCAACATGGTCACGTTGTTCTGCGCCGCCGTCCGCCGGATCGCCACACCGTCTCCGTAATGAACACCGGAAAGTATCGCTCGGGTATTGATGACATAGCTGACGTAACCGGCGCGGATGGAATTGAGGACTTCCTCGCTGCCTTCACTCGGCTTGTGCAGGATCCTCGCCCGGATTCCATGCGCCCGCAAGACCTTTCCCGTCAGAGTCGTCGCCTCGATATTAAAGCCCATATCGTAAAACCGCCTGATGAGCGGAACTGTTTCCTCCTTATCCTCATCCGCCACGCTGACCAGTACCGTTCCGTAGTTTTTCAGCGTCATCCCGGCTGCGGTCATTGCCTTGTACGCCGCACGGTGAAGCTTGCCGTCGTAACCGATCGCCTCGCCTGTGGATTTCATTTCCGGCGACAGATAGGCGTCCATACCGCGCAGTTTTGAAAAAGAGAACGCAGGGACTTTCACGTAATAACGGCTTTTTTCTTCGAGATAACGGGAAAAGATACCCTGCTCTTTGAGAGAAACGCCGAGCATAACCAGTGTGCCGATATCGGCAAGAGGGCAACCCGTCGCCTTTGAAAGGAACGGAACGGTCCTTGAAGAGCGGGGATTGACCTCGATCACGTATACCTTTTCCTCCGGCGTGACGATAAACTGAATGTTGTAGAGCCCGACGATCCCGATGCCGAGACCAAGCTTTTCGGTATAATCCAGGATGATCCCCTTTACGTAATCGGAAAGACTGTATGAAGGATATACGCTTATGGAGTCTCCCGAATGGACGCCCGTCCTCTCTACAAGTTCCATGATGCCGGGGATGAAAACGTCGTGCCCGTCGCATACGGCGTCCACCTCCACCTCCTTGCCGCGTATGTATTTATCCACAAGGACGGGTTTATCGGCGTCCACCGCAACGGCGGCGCTCAAATAGCTGCGCAGGTCATTTTCTTTTGAAACGATCTGCATGGCGCGGCCGCCTAAAACAAAGCTGGGACGGACAAGCACGGGGAATCCGATCTCGTGCGCCGCTTTGACACCGGCTTCCACGCCGATCGCGGCTTGCCCTTTCGGTTGAGGAACCCCCAGCGACAGCAGCAGCTTTTCAAACAGGTCCCGGTTTTCCGCCCGGTCGATGGCGTCGCAGTCGGTACCGATGATCTTTACGCCCCGCTCGCACAGGGAGTCGGCAAGATTCACCGCCGTTTGCCCTCCGAGGGTGGCAATCACGCCCTCCGGCTTTTCCAGTTCGATGATATTCATCACGTCTTCGGTGCAAAGAGGCTCAAAATACAATTTGTCGGAGCAGGTGTAATCGGTCGATACCGTTTCCGGATTGTTGTTGATGATGATCGCCTCATATCCGGCTTTTTTGATGGTTTGCACGGCGTGGACGGTGGAATAATCGAACTCCACCCCCTGACCGATTCGGATCGGCCCCGAGCCGAGCACCGCGATCTTTCTTTTTTCAGAGGGAACAGACTCGTTTTCCTCCTCGTAAGCGGAATAAAAGTACGGAACATAACTGTCGAATTCCGAAGCGCAGGTGTCGATCATTTTATAGACCGGGAAGATACTGTTTTTCTTACGCAGACGGTAGATCTCATTTTCCTCCGTCTGCCATAACCGTGCGATTTCTTTATCGGAAAAACCCGCTTTCTTGGCGGCGAGCAGTTCATCCGTATCAAACGGATGCTGTTTCAGTTCCGTTTCCGTTTCCGTAACTTTTTTTATCTTGCGGATAAAAAAGCGGTCGATACCGGTCGCCGCAGAGATCTCTTCCACGTCGACGCAGCGGCGCAGCAGTTCCGCAACGGCGTAAATACGGTCGTCGGTCCCTTTACGGATATAGTTCAGCAGTTTTGCCGTATCCATCCCGTCAAATTTAGAAAGATGAAGATGAAAAGCGCCGATCTCAAGCGAGCGGACGCCTTTGAGCAAACTTTCCTCAAAGGTCCGTCCCACGCTCATAACCTCGCCGGTAGCCTTCATTTGGGTGGACAGTGTGTTGTTGGCGTCGACAAATTTGTCAAAAGGAAATCTCGGCAGCTTCGTTACCACGTAGTCGAGTGACGGCTCAAATGCTGCGGGCGTATTGGCAAGCCGGATCTCGTCCAGCGTCATCCCCACGCCGATCTTGGCGGATACACGGGCGATAGGGTAGCCGCTGGCTTTGGAGGCAAGCGCGGAAGAACGCGATACACGCGGATTGACCTCGATGAGATAATATTGAAACGACTTGGGATCAAGGGCGAACTGGACGTTACAGCCGCCTTCGATCTTCAGCGCCCGAATGATCTTAAGTGCGCTGTCCCGCAGCATTTGGTATTCTTTATTTGTCAGCGTCTGCGACGGGCAGACCACGATGGAATCTCCGGTGTGGATCCCGACGGGATCGAGATTTTCCATGTTGCAGACCGTAATAGCCGTGTCGTTCTTATCACGAATGACCTCGTATTCGATCTCCTTATACCCCTTTACGCTTTTCTCCACCAGCACCTGTCCCACCGGTGACAGTTCCAGCGCGTTTTTCATAAGCAATACAAAGGAATCCGGATCGTCGGCAAAGCCCCCGCCGGTGCCGCCCAGCGTAAACGCAGGGCGAAGAACGACGGGATAGCCGATCTGTTCGGCGAT
>JAFXWT010000187.1 GCA_017542695.1 Clostridia bacterium | reverse complement strand
GACCTCGCGCAAAGGATATCGAAAGAACGGTCAGAGACGGTCTCATAGGCGGCATTTACGCCCCCGCGGATTTCAACGTCAAGCAGATCAACGAATTCAAATATATGCACGAGATCCCGCTGATAACTTGCGCCGACCTCGAATGCGGAGAACTCACGGGCTGCAACCGCTGGCCGACCGCGATGGGCGCTGCGCAAAGCGGCGAGGAAGCGGTCTACAAATGGGCAAAGGCGCAGGCCGCAGAGGCGCGCGCCGTCGGCGTCGACGCTGTGTTTGGCCCTGTGTTTGACATCGCTTTCACTCATGCCGGCATCGCCACCGGATATCGTACTCTCAGCGAAAATCCCGAAGAGGTCGCAAAACTCGGCCGCGCCGTTGTACGCGGATTTCAGGAGAACGGACTGCTCACATTCTGTAAGCATTTTCCGGGATTCGGCAGAGCGGAGGACGACGCGCACATCTCGCTCCCCTCGATCGGCGTATCGAAGGAAACGTTCATGCGCGAGGATATGCTCCCATATCTCTACGCCGCAAATCAGGACCCCGTTATCTCGGGTGTAATGACGGGGCACGTCTATCTGCCGTGCATTGACGAGATACCGTCCCCGATGTCGAAAAAAATCATCGACCTTCTCCGTACAAACGGATTTAACGGACTCATCATCACCGACTCGCTCGCGATGAAGAGCATCCAATTCTTCTACAGCGAGGAAGAACTCTACGTCGGTGCGCTCAAGGCGGGACACGACATGGTCCTCGCCGACTACAACACCGACGACCGCGAGGCGTACGAGTGGCTATATAAGGCGTACCGCGACGGCGTGCTGACCGAAAAGGAAATCGACGTTAAAGTCGGACGCATTCTCGCGGCGAAAAAGCGCCTTGCCGAGATCGTCCCCGAAAAGCCGGATTACAAAGCCGACGCCGCGTTTTTCAAAACGTTGTCGCATAACAGCGTCAAGGCGGGCAAGCCCATTGACAAAAACAAGAAAACGCTTTTCGTTGTAGGCGACGAAAAGAACGAAAACATCGTCGGCGAGGTCACATTCTCCGGTTCGGGATTTAAGGAAATCGAAGAGCTCATCAAGCGCGACTTCAAAAACTCCGAGATCTTTCCCATCGACGTATGCCCGTCGGCGGACACGATTGCGGACGTACTCCTCGCGGGACTTCACTCCGATCAGGTTGTATTCATCGTTCACGCGCCGATCAAGGCGTACGCCGGTATATCGCATTTCTATAAGCCGATGCTTTCTCTTATGGAGGGAATGAAACGGAAAACGGCCGCCGTCGCCGTCTGGGGCAACCCGTTTGCCGCAGACGACCTGCCGCAAGGCACAAACACATTCGTATGCTATGATTTCGGCGACTTTGCCGAAGCATTGTTCGATAAACTTTCGCAAAACGACATAAAATAGTGAAAAGACTTGTAACATTCATCAAAGGTATAATTCTCGGATTCGTCGGCCTCGCCGTCCCGGGACTCAGCGCGTCGACTGTGGCGCTCGAAATTGGCGTTTATCAGCACATAATCGGCGCGATATCGAACTTGTTCTCAAAGTTCAGGCAAAGCGCCATGTTTTTGCTGTTCATCGTATCAGGGTACTTCCTTGGCGGATTTATCGGCGCTGTTGCCGTGAAATCAATTTATGAATTTGCACCGCTCGTTATGATAATGCTCGTCATCGGACTAATCATCGGCGGAATGCCGCACATGGCGAAAAGTCTTAAGCCCGGCGTCAGAAAAGCGTCGGACTGGATAGTTCTCGTCGTGACTGTTCTTGCGCTCCTCGCGTTTTCATTCTTCGTGACGGGCGGGGAAGAGGTCACCTTCGACGACATGAAATACTACGACTACATAATCCTGTTCTTTGTCGGTGTGATAACGTCGACGACGCTCGTTGTGCCGGGGGTCGATTTCGCCGTGCTTCTCATCGCCCTCGGATATTACAACGCGATTACGTCGCTGATATCGAATGTTTTCGATTTCTCCGTCATAGGACATACGCTTCTCATCCTCGGAATATACCTCATCGGCTACGGGATCGGTTCGTTCATTTTCGCAAAACTGATAAAAAAACTGATAACGAGATTTCAGGATCAGACGACGTATGCGTCGTTCGGCTTTGTCCTTGTCGCTCCGTTCGTCGTCGTGAAAAAAGGGATATTCGACAACCCCGATTTCAGATATTCGACGTTCGATATCATTTTCGGCTCGATCCTTTTTGTCGCGTCGATACTGATAATGATATATATTTTGTATTTGTTTGATAAGAAAAGAAAAAGGGCGGAATAAATGTTACGATTTATCATCAGTATCATATTCAATATCCCGTTCTGCATCCGCTCGTATTTCAGAGCCAAGAAAACGCTGAAAGCACGGTTGCCCGTTCGGGAAAGATATGGAACGATAAGAAAGATCATCGGCACCGTATGCAAGAGGAGCCGCGTAACAGTCGTTTCTTCGGGCGCGGAAAAACTGCCGGATGATGACGGATACGCGCTGCTTGTCAACCATCAGGGAAGATTTGACGGGCTTGCAGTCATCCAAGGCAGTGAGAGACAGGTGTCATTTCTTGCCGACGCCTCTCGCGCTGATTTTCCGGTGCAGACAACGGTGATAGACGCGCTCGGCTGCGTCCGCATCGACAAATCCTCACTTTCGCACACGCGCGATGCGCTGGAAAATCTCAGCATGGCGATTAAAAGCGGGCAGAACGTCGCCGTTTTCCCGGAGGGTATCTACGGCGACAACAAGAATACTTTGCAGGAATTCAAAACAGGCGCCGTCAGCGCCGTAATGGGTGCGGAATGTCCGATCGTTCCCGTTTGCCTTTACGACACTTACAAGGTTTACGGCATAAACTCGCTTAAAAAAGTGAGCTGTCAGGTGCATTTTCTTGATCCGATTTATTACGACGAATACAAAAGTATGACAAAAACCGCGCTATGCGAGCTCGTCAAAAGCAGGATACAGAATAAGATAGACGAACTCAACAGCATGGCAAAGTAACCATTGTGTCAATAAAAAAACGGAGCCAACGGCTCCGTTTTTTATATGCTCATTGCAAGCTCAACTCCCGCGTTTTTCGCGGTTGATGGGTTGTCAAGTCACATCCCAAGCGCTTCGCGCAGCGCTGCCTCAAAAGCGTTTGACATGAACATGAACCCGATATCGTTCGGATGGCATCCGTCAACTGAACACACCTCGCGGAACTCGGGCGGGTACATCTTCGACCCGTCAACGAACCACACATTCTTGTCGCCTTCGGCGCGAGCGCGCTCGTACGTCGCAATTATGATCTGCCTGCGGCGCTCGTTCGTTTCGACGTTCGAGAAGTGATAATCGGGCTTTGACGCCATGATTATCGGCAGATCGGGATTCTTTTCCCGGATGATCTTATATCCTGCATAGTGCGTCTTTTCAAGATATTCGGGACTCGGCGCGTTGTGATCGTAGTCATAAATAAAAGCGCACATATCAAGCCCCGCCATGTAATTCATAATGGGCAACTCCGCCTTTGCCGCGCCTCCGAAGCCGAGATTTATCACGTTCGCGTCAAATCGGCGCGACAGATCGGAAGTATAGAGCGTTCCGGGGCGCCCCGCGCCAATGCCCTGAACTATCGACGATCCGTAGCACACTATCGGCTTTTCGAGCTTGTACTTGCTCGGCGCGTTAAGCTCGCACCCCTCGCGGAGCGCAACGTACATCTCTTTGACCTCGGAAATGATGGGGAAGTTGATAACGACGTCCTTCATGTCGCTGTTGTCGAACATCAGTCGCGCCTCGACGTAAGTTTTGCCCGTGCCTTGAGAATTGCAGAACGCGCCCTTGAATACGTATTTTCCATTCTCGTAAAAGTAAACGTCAAATCCGCTCGTTGCGACGACGGGCATCGTCGCCGCCGTTTCCGACGCGCCGATTTCCGCGTGAACGACGAGATAATCCGACGACGTTTTGAAGCGAAGCCGACATCCCGGCGTGTATTTTGCTATCCTCTCAACGTCCGCGCTCGTCGCCTTTGCGACGTTTGCGGGAACGCGGTGGAACCCTTCCGCAAAGCCGTAAAGCTCAAAAGGAGCTTTCGTCACATCGAGGAATATCGGATCATGCGCCGTTATCGTCGTGTCGCTCATTTGCACGCCTGTTTTTCTTGTTACTACCATAAATTTTCGCCTTTCTTATATATTGATAAATTTATATATTTCAATGTTTTATCTCAAATCGTGATCACGTTTTCGCCCTTTGAAAGCGGGTATTCTTTGCCGAAAAGCTCCGCTGTCGCCGTGATGTTTTCCGGCACCGTGAATTTGAATTTCGTCGTTTTTCCATCCGTTTCCCATTCGGAAACGAGCGCGCCGAATTTCGTTTTGATCGACGCTTTTACACGCGCGATCCGCGCGTCGACTCTCGGACGGAAAACCGTTTTTTCAAACCCCGCTGTCGCGGGAGAAATGCCGGCCATCACGGTGTACATCCATTCGCCGACCGCGCCGTAAGCGTAGTGATTGAAAGAGTTCATGTCCGCACCCCAAAAGTCGCCGTTTTCCTTTATTCCGTCCCAATGCTCCCACATCGTCGTCGCGCCGCGGCTTATCGGATAGAGCCAGGATGGGTACTCTTTGCGAAGCAGAAGCGAATACGCAACGTCGGCATATCCGTTTTCCGACAGAGCGAACAGAAGATGCGGTGTACCAACAAATCCCGTCGAGAGCCGTGTGCCGAGCGACGTTATAAGCTCGCACAGCTTTTTCGCATGTTCTTTTCGCTCATTTTCGCCGTCATAAAGCCCGAATGCAAGCCGAAGTGCATAATACGTCTGCGTCTTTGGAACTTTGTCGGGAGAAAACCTCGTTTCGATGTCGCGCTTGCATTTATCTGAAAACTTGCGATATCGCTCGCTTTTTTTGCCGAGTACATTGGAAATTTCTATAAACAAATCCGTCGACCGAGCGGCGTAAGCGGCGGCAATGAACTCCTTCGGAGTAAGCCCGTAGCACGAATCCTCGCGTTCAAGCGCGAGCCAGTCGCCGTAATGAAAACGCTCGGAAGAAGTGTAATCCTCGTAATTATCCGAAAGATATTCGATCCAACGGCGCATCATGTCGTAGTTTTCCTCAATGATCGACTTGTCGCCGTAATATTTATATAGATTATACGGAATGATGACGCAAGCGTCAGACCACGCCGCCGATGAGCGAGCCCAGTGCGACGGCACGACGACAGGGATGCGCCCGTCCTCTTTTTGGCATATCCTCATGTCGCCGAGCCATTTTTTGAAGAATTTCAGAACGTCGAAATTCAGTGCGGCGCACCCCGAAAAGACTTCGGCGTCACCCGTCCAACCCATGCGCTCGTCGCGCTGCGGACAGTCCGTCGGCACGTCGAGAAAATTGCCTATCTGCCCCCAGATTATGTTGTGATAAAGTTGATTTATACCTCCGTCCGAGCACTCGAAATCCCCGATGCGCTCCATCTCCGAATGAACGGCGACGGCAACAAAATCCTCGGGCTTGATTTCTCCCGCCCAACTGTCGACGCGCACGTATCTGAAACCGTAAAACGTATACAGCGGCTCAAATATCCGCTCTTTTCCGTCGGAAATATATTCCGTCTCTGCGCGCGCCGCGCGATAGTTTTCGTTGTAAAAATTGCCATATTTATCGAGCGCCTCGCCGTAGGTCAGATGACACACGTCGCCGCGCTGCCCCGCGACGCGAAAGCGCACGAATCCCGTCATATTCTGCCCGAAATCAAGCACTGTTTCGCCCTTCGGTGTGTGTATTATCTCCTTGACGGGCAGATTTTCGTGCTCGGTTATCGGCTCGCCCTCCTGCGCGATCAGCGTGTCCGTCCCCGCGTCGAGCACGCGCACGGGAAAGCTCTCATAGGTCTCAAATGTCGCGTCGTAAACGTCGCCGTTGTACATATCGGAATACCGCCACGCCGTCTCAAAAACCGTCCACGTTCCGTCTGTCGTAACGACCTCGACGCGTCCGTTGTCATACGTTATTTCAAGCGCGGCGATCGCCGCCGTTGACGACGGCGCAAGCCCGCACAAGTTTACCCTCGGGTTCGATTCGTGCGTCACGTCCTGACAGAGAAATCCGCGCCCGACGCTGATTTTCAGCTCATTTTCACCTCTGCGGAGAATCGCCGTTACGTCCGTTTTCTGATACTGCACGCGCCTGTCGTACTGTGTCCACCCCGGTGCAAGGCGGTATACGCTGACCTTTTTGTCCCCGATCTCTGCCGTGTAAACGCCGATAGCAGATGAATACAGCACGGCGCGTCTGACGCCGTCAGAGATACAAAAAGTCCTCTTGTATTTCCATACCCGATCGCCCGTTTCAGCGGGCGTCGTTATCCATTTTGCGCTGAAGATCGGCTCCATTTTCTGCCTCCCGGTATATTCTTTTTCACATTATACAACAAAATTAAAATCAAATCAATAATTATATTGAAAAATCGGTTTGTTTGTGATATAATTTCACGGTAAATATTATTTTGCGAGGCATTTTATGGAGACATTTTCGATAGTGGCGGAAATAATGATGATAATTCTGTTCGGCATTTCGTGGCCTCTCAATATCGTCAAGGCGTGGCGCGGCAGAACAGCAAAGGGAACGAGCTTTTGGTTTACGTTCTTCATTGCGATAGGATACGTGTGCGGCATCGTGAGCAAGCTGTTTGCGGCGGCCGCGATCGGCCCGTCGTATTGGACGTTCATGCGTACGTTCGCGTTCGCGTTCTATTTCGTCAATCTGTCGATGGTGACGGCTTCGATCTGCATTTATTTCAGAAACAAAAAACTTGACTCGGTGAAACAGTAATGATTAAAACCATATTTTTTGACCTTGACGGAACACTGAACCTGATGGATCAGGACACGTTCACAAAAGAATATGTGAGAAGCTTCCTCTCGTATGCCGCGCCGTTCGGCTATAAACCGAGAAAACTCCTCAAAGCGCTTTGGAAAAGCACGAAAGCGATGGTGAAAAACGACGGAAGCCGCACGAATTACGAGGCGTTTTGGAAGACCATCCCCAAATATCTCGGCAAAGACGCGCTTTATGATAAGAAAAAATTAAATGCGTATTATGAAACGGATTTTGACAAGCTCCACGCCGTTTGCCCCGACAATCCGCGTGCGCCCGAACTTGTCAAAAAGCTGAAAAACGCCGGCTATCGTCTGGTAATTGCGTCAAACCCCGTTTTTCCATCGTCGGCGCACAAAACACGCCTTGTTTGGACGGGACTCGACCCCGACGATTTCGATTATATAAGCGATTACGAAAACTCGCACTACTGCAAGCCGAGCCCGAATTATTTTACCGAAATGGCGGATAAGCTCGCGCTTGATCCTGCCGAATGTATCATGATCGGAAACAACGTCAGGGAGGACATGGCGGCGTCGCGCGTCGGCATGGACACATTCCTTGTCACATACAAAGTGATCAACGAAAAAAACGAGGATATCACAAAATTCAGGCGCGGAGATTACGACGATCTTATGAGCTTTCTCGGGGTATAATAATGGACGAACGATTTTCAAGGACTGAACTGATATTTGGCGCGGAGGCGACAAAAAAGCTCGCGTTGTGCCGCGTCGCCGTTTTCGGCGTCGGCGGCGTCGGCGGCTATGTTGTCGAGGCGCTTGCGCGCTCGGGCGTCGGCACACTCGATATCATCGACAACGATACGGTTGCGCTGACAAATATAAATCGCCAGATCATCGCGCTCACGTCGACCGTCGGGCGCGACAAAGTCGATGTAATGAAGGAACGTGTCCTCGATATCAACCCGTCGGCAAAAGTCAACGTATATAAGACGTTTTTTCTCTCCGACACGGCGGACAAATTTGATTTTTCGTCATACGATTACGTCGTCGATGCGATCGACACGGTAAAAGGGAAGATCGAACTCGCCGTCAGATGCGATGCTTGCGGCACGCCGATCATTAGCGCCATGGGCGCGGGAAATAAGACCGATCCGACAAAATTCGAGGTCGCCGATATATCGAAAACTTCCGTATGTCCGCTCGCGCGCGTGATGCGTACAGAGCTGCGCCGCCGCGGCGTAAAGAAACTCAAGGTCGTTTACTCAAAGGAGCCACCGATCGCGCCCGCCGAGAGCGATGAAAAAATCCCAAACGGCTCGTCGCGCCGCAGTATTCCCGGCAGTCTCGCCTTCGTTCCTTCGGCAATGGGACTGATCATCGCCGGCGAAGTCGTAAAAGACCTGATAGAATGGGGAAAATAAAAAATCGCATTCCTTTCGGAACGCGATTTTTTTCTTTTATATCATCCCAAGCATCTGCGCCGGATTATCCGCCGCTTTGACAGCGGAAAGCGCCTTTACGATTATGCCGTTTTCGTCAATAAGATATGTAGTCCTCACGACGCCCATCGTAACCTTGCCGTAGTTTTTCTTTTCTCCCCACGCGCCGTACGTCTCCGTGACCGTTCTGTCAGTATCGGACAGAAGCGTGAACGGCAGTCCGTAATTTTGCTCAAATTTCTTGTGAGAGGAGACGGTGTCGCGGCTGACGCCGAGAACGACTGCGCCCTTTTCGGTGAACTGCGGATAAAGCTCCGCAAATCCGCACGCCTGCTTTGAGCATCCCGCGGTGTTGTCCTTCGGGTAAAAATAAAGAATCACTTTTTTGCCCCTGTATTCGCCGAGCGAGTGCATTTTCCCGTTCTGATCGGGCAATGTGAAGTCGGGAGCTTTCGTTCCTATCTCAAGCATAATATACCTCCGTTCATACTTTCGGATTTTTTATCTGCCGTTCTTTTGTGAATCCGCGCCCGCGGACTTCGTTTATCTGTGTTATCGTCGTAAATGCGTTCGGATCGACCGAATTGATCATCTCCGTCGCGTCATAAAGTTTTCTCTTCGGAATGACGCACATAACGCCTTTTTGCATCTCTCCGAGGCATCCCGTTTCGATCATCGTCATCGTTACGCCCGCCTCGAGCTTCGTGAGCAGGAGCGTTTTTATCTCGTCGTACCGCGATGAAATGACGAATATCTGTATCTGCGATTTGCCGAGTATCATCACCCGATCGAGCACCATCGCTTCAAGCACGAGCACGAGCAGACCGAGGAGCGTATCCTGCGGCTTTGTGAATATCGCCTGTCCGCCGATTATGATAAAGTCCGTGAGATATACGAAAAACGACACGGGACGGTGAAGATATTTGTTCAGCACGAGGCACACAACGTCCATGCCGCCCGTCGACGATCCGACTCGCATTACTAGTCCGAGCGAAATTCCCATCAGCACGCCCGCGAATATCGCCGCGAGGAGCGGATCGTCCGTCAGCTCGTCGATGCCGGGTATGCGTTGGAAAAGCTCGAGAAACGCGGGGTAGAGCAGTGAGCTTGCGATCGTCGACACGAAAAACTTTTTTCCGAGCGTGACGAGCCCAAGAATGAGCAAAAGTACGTTCAATATCAGAATAAACACCGCCGTGTCGAAATTAAACGCCTTTCCGAGCACGATACCGATACCCGTCGTTCCGCCCATGATAATATCGTGCGGAATGATGAAAGCCGCGACAAGGAACGCGAGCATCGCGTTCCCGACGATAATGCTTATCACGGTTATCGCCGTATTCATTCGTTTTTTGGACAGCGCCACATCATCACCTCACAGTTATTCTTGTCTTTTGATATTATTTTATACGGAAACAATAAAAATCAGTCGATCACCTTCACGGATTCGATCTTGATATAGCTTGTCGGCTTCAAAAATCCCATGTAACCGCCGTAGTAAGCGTCGTCGTTG
>JAFXWT010000022.1 GCA_017542695.1 Clostridia bacterium | reverse complement strand
CCGAGGCGGCGTTCGCCGTGGTGGATCTCATCGCGGGAATTGACAACTTGATCCTTCCCGATGATAAAGACGCCATTGAAGCCGCAAGAAACGCTTACGATGCGCTGACCGACGATCAGAAGGCAAGAGTCGGCAACTACAAAGATCTGACCGACGCCGAAGCCGCCTATACTGTGGCGGTAAAGATCGCCGCCATTGACAGCTTGATCCTTCCCGACGATAAGGACGCTATCGCCGACGCGCGCGATTCCTATGATAAACTGACCGACGATCAGAAGGCAAGAGTCGGTAACTACAAGTACCTGACCGACGCCGACGCGGCGTTCGCAGTGGTGGATCTCATTGCGGGAATTGATGAAGTGATCCTTCCCGATGATAAAGACGCCATTGAAAACGCAAGAAACGCTTACAATGCACTGACCGATGATCAGAAGGCAAGGGTAGGTAACTACGAATATCTGACCGACGCCGAGGCGGCGTTCGCCGTGGTGGATCTCATCGCGGGAATTGACAACTTGATCCTTCCCGATGATAAAGACGCCATTGAAGCCGCAAGAAACGCTTACAATGCGCTGACCGACGATCAGAAGGCAAGAGTCGGCAACTACAAAGATCTGACCGACGCCGAGGCGGCGCTCGCCGTTGTTGACCTGATTCAAAATATCGGTGACGTCCGCTTTACGACAACCTCCAAAGAGCTGATCGACGCGGCAAGAAAAGCTTACAATGCGCTGACCGACGATCAGAAAGCACGGGTAGGCAATGAGGCACTTCTCCTTGCGGCAGAAGCGGAATACGATCGGCAGAGAGAGGAATACGGCAAATCGAAACTTGAGCAAGGAAAAGTCTCGATTTCCACTTTGGATGGCAGCGCTTTGATTCCCGAAGATATCTTTCTCAAGGTGGAAGTGAAGACGGACGTCAAGAGCGAACACAGCGATGAGGATTATTTAAACGCTGTTAAAGCGTTCATCGATCAGAACGACAAAGTTTTCGCAGTTTATGACGTTAAACTGGTGAGAATCGTCAACGGCGTTGAAGAGGAAATTCAGCCGAGCGATATTAAAGAAGGCACCATCATCATTGTCAGAATGGAGATCCCCAAAGAAGCGAAAAATAAAGATTTCAGGATCTTGCACATTCACAGTAAAGATGATATCGAGTTTGTCGAATACACCATGGACAATGAAAATATCTACGTCCATGTTGACAGACTAAGCCAGTTTGCGTTTGTAAACGCAAAGGATAAAGGTCTTTCGGCAGGCGCGGTGACCGGCATCGTGATTGCAGGCATTGCGGTCGTCGCAGTTTTGTTCTTCCTCTTCTTCCTGCTCAAAAGAAGGAAAAAAGAAGAAGAAGAAAAGAAAACCGAATCCGAAGCAAGAGCGGAAAAATGATCGAATCAACGAATCCGTCTATCAAATTTCAGGTGAAATCTATGAATTGTCAAGTGAAGTGCAACAGATAATGAATAGAAAAATCAAATAAATCCACCGGTTTTTTGAAATCGAGGACCTTTTTGGGCCCGGCGTTTAACAACGCCGGGTCCTTTTTTTAGCGTCGTGGAGCAAATAATTTATGAATTTTTTGTAAATATTTTATGAACATGCCTGCTTTGTCACTTTTTTGTCACCTTTTTGTGATACTATGGTCTCAAAATGATTACGCGCGCGTCGCGCGAGAAAAAATTAAATTCAAATATAGAAAACCCATAAAAATTCAAGGAGGAATTTATGAAACACACAATTCGCAAAAGTACGATAAGCGTATTGTTTTGTCTTGTGTTCCTGCTCTCGCTCTTGCTTGGCTTGAGCGTGACGGCACAGGCAACGACCGATGTTACTTTCACAAAGGTAACGAGCTCGGATCAGATCACCGCCGATAACATCGTCGAATGCTCCGCCGATGAGGCAAAGGCGTGGATCCTTGCGAACTGGGACGAGCTTAATAACACGTCGGCATCATATTATAATGTTGCGTTCTATAACGGAACCGATCTTTATGACTTCTATTGTGCGAAAAATAGCGACAAAACGATCTTTGAGCAATATGGCGGTGCCGATACCGTAAGTATTGATGAGCTATAACATTATTTTGCATATGGCGACGACGTTTGGCTCTGCACGGTGTCACAGCCAAAAGAAGAGACGGAGTCTTTTCATCTTAATGATCATAAGCATTTTGATGATGGCTGGAATGAGTACTTAGCTGATGCAATTACCGGT
>JAFXWT010000186.1 GCA_017542695.1 Clostridia bacterium | reverse complement strand
TACTGCTTAACCGGATTACCATTTGCATCGGGTTTGACAAGCCAAGCCCAAGCGGAGATTGCGTTCTCTTCCCAACCGGTCAGAGGATCTGCAACACCGCGCATAAGAACCTTGGGCATATCGTCAGGTCTTTTCTCGCCCGTAATCGGATGATAATCATAGTTTATAACAAGAACTGCATAACTCGAACTTGAATCGCCGAGAGGACCTTGGCTGTTCTCATAGTAGAAGCCGTTGCAGATATTCCATCCAAGAGGCTGCCCGATATACTCCGGATGCTGCTTATAATACGCTGAATCATACCAGCTAAGCATCGCATTGGTTGCGGCAACAACGTTGCCGTAACCGAGTTTCTCTGCATTCAGCGCTTGCTGAGAAGTCACCTCAGTACCGAAAATCTTGCTTTGAATACCCTCGTTCATTCCTTTATAACCGGGGATGACTTTGTTGTAAGGGTTGTTAAGATCAACGCTGACGGAATGAACAACCTGTCTTCTAGTTCCTTGAGTGTTGTTGAGGACAACCTCTGTTTCCTCGATGCCGGGGGCCAATTGCCAATACCTTTGTGAAATCAGCTTGTAGTAGTCGTCTGTTGTTGCATCTTCATCATAGACCCACGCCGCCATAGCGCCGATCGGGAAAACGCAGACAAGCATAATTACCACAATAAGCATTGACAAAAGCTTTGTTGAAAATTTGCTTTTCATGTTTTTGTTTTTTTCTCCTTTGAAGTAATTTATTTGTTAATCAATAAACTTTATTTAATTAATAAATTTTATTTTAACTTTGTCTTTTTAACATAAATTTGGCGTTTTTTACGCAAAATTCAAACAAAAAAACGTAACTAGTCAAAAACTCACAAATTGTCAGAACGCATACTAACAATCGACAGCTTGGCTTAACAGCATTCTTAATTCGTTCTTTAATTTTATTGGATCATGCTTTTCTTTGGCGAATAAAAAAATCTGTTCCGCGCGTTTATTATAATTTTGGTTGTTATCCAAAACATATGTCAGTTCGCTCTTTAGTGAATCCAAATTATCAATCACAAAAACGCCCGGTATTCTTTTTAAATACTTTATAGAGGCAATCTCCGAAGGACCAACAGAAACAATTGCACTGCCGCTCTGGAGATAATCGATAATTTTTGTAGAAAACGAATATTTGGTTTTGATTATTTCACTTTTTATAAAAGACTCGGCAAAAAGAACGAGATTGGATCCACTCAATCTTTTTTTAATATCTTCATACGGTTTTCTTCCCATAAAAAATGTGCATTTTTTATTGTCCGACAAGCGACTAACCTCAATTGACGATAGATGGGTATTGCTATAAATCTCAAAGTTAATCTTTTTGTTATTATTAAATGAATAATCCTCTATTAAATCAGAAATTTTTTGAATTATGTCCAACCTGCCGCAAAGAAGATTACCTGCATAGACAATTGTCAAAGAATCGTTTGAATGCTCTTTTGATGGAAGAATCAACTCACATCCTTTGTAAAGCGGAGTCGCATTGCAATTAAATAACGAATTATAATACGTACAGATTTCTTCTGAACATCCTGTTACTACCGATGACTCACTTAATATGTATTTAAGGTTATCTATTTTCCTTTTTTGATTATGCATCAAGTAACCCGAATATTCATCATCAGCAATAAAAGTCATAAGGGGAATTTGATATTTTTTTCGCAAAAAAGAGATTGTCTGGTAATACTGCGGCGCGGCTTTTACAAAAGTAAAAATCAAATCCGGTGCAAAAGACTCAATAAACTTTTGCAAATCATCATTAATCCATCTGCAACTATTCCATAAGAAATCAGAGAAACAGTAAATTAGTTTAAATCCAAATCTATGGATAAAAGAAATAATGTTTTTTTCTCTTTTTTCAACTGCTTCTTTTTTTTCCGTTTTATCGAATTGTTTATCAATCTCAAATGACCTGCCGATTCTCGACGGAACAAACCAATGCTTTAATATATCAATTTCAGTTACTTGATAATACTTTTGACACAACTTATTATTCGGATTTGCCGATCTGAAATATATATTGGCAAATTCAATATCTGGCAAACCTTGAAAAAAATTTGAAATAGTGTTTCCGATTGAATTGGAATCATCCCATGCATTTCTTGTAATAACAAGAATTCTCATCAAACTTCACCTTCTGATTTTTTTAGGATATCAATCATCTGCTCGGCAAACATAACAGGATTAGGATTTTCAAGCACGAATCCTTTTGTTGAATTTTCCATTTCCTTAAAAATGCGCGTTTCATCAGCCATGCATTTGGGCACAAAAAAATCATCATTGAAATAATTCATGGCACGCAGACAAGGAGAATAGTAATATCCGAGGGAGTAGCGATTTATTGACTCCAATCTTTCCGAATAATCAAATGTTTGTATAGATTGTATCTTTTCCCCTTTTTGTAAAAAAAACACATAATCAATTTTCTGAGGGCATGTTATTGGGGCGTAATTTCCCTCGGCACATAACGATTTATCATGATAATTTCTGAAAAGATTCGTGTACGGTGCGCCCCAAATTTCTCTGCCGTTTGTAATCGCCATATCTTCGGAAAGAATATTCGCTCCAAAATCACGCTTAAGTCGCAAAACCGTTAGACTTTTACCAGTATTGGGAGGCGCCATAAAAACCGCAGATTTTCCATCGGAAAGTTTTATTGACGAACAATACAGAGATGTCATATGATTTTGCAAGAGAACCGCGGAGATTGCGTCGAAAAGCACAGACGAAATAGGATGAAGATTCATCAACTTGATCCGGACAAATCTCAAATATGATTTCCCCACGATAATATGTATTTGCTTTTCATACATATTTATGTAATAACGCAAATGAATAATCTTACCGACTGTTCGATCAAAAATCAAACACCGATTGTCTTTTGCACCTTTAAAATAACGAAAATATAAATCAAACGAATCGAGGTTTACAGAGTCAAATACATGGCTATCCATTTTTCTTTCAACAACGATTTTATACTGACAGTTTTCAAATACGCTTTCGTCAACGGGTTTGGAGCATTTTCCGAATCCCCATCGAAAATTCTTTATATTAGTTTTAATGCCGATTATACCCGGAACATGTTCATAGCATAAAAAAGGGTTCACTAATTGCCACCTCAAAACTTCATTTGAAATCAAAATATAGTCTTTTCATTTGTCGGTTTATTGAATCCACCGAAAAGGAGTCCGCTTTTATTGCACCTTTTTTGCCCAAACTGTCAGCAAATACGTTCGAAGTATACATTTTTTGAATGGCAATTAAGTAATCCATCGGGGTTGAACAAACGCACGCATTTTCATTAGGCACGGCATATTCTCTTGTTCCTCTGTTATCAGAACAAATCAAAGGCAGACCAGCCGCCATTCCTTCTATTGCCGCAAGGCCGAGCCCTTCTCTGATTGATGGAAAGACATCAATATCCGATATCTTATATAGCTCCGCGACGTCATTGCGATATCCCAAAAAATGCACTTGATCAGATACGCCGAGCTGTTTTGCAAGATTTGTCAGATAATCCAAAAGTTCGCCTTTTCCGGCGATCATATAGTGAATGTGCGAATCATTTAATTGCGCCAAAGCACGAATGACCACTTGATGATTTTTGTTCTTATTCAGTTCTCCTACCGATATCATCAAAAAAGCATCTTCTGGAATTCCAAGTTCTTTTCGCTTTGCATTTCGGTCTACCGCCGTGTTTTTGAACTTCTCAACATCAATGCCGACACCCGGAACATACTCGGTTCTCTGTGCATGAAATTTTTTCTTGGCTCTGGCATAATCCTCTTTATTGATCGTTATTAAAACGTCTGTATACCTGCTGAGCCACTTTTCAATCGGATAATAAATCAGCCAATTTTTGAGTGGTGCTCCTTTATAAAAGTGAAAGCCATGAGCGGTATAAATAAGTTTGGCTTTTTTATTGTGAAATACCAATCGTACGATAACTGAACAGATCGGAGAATGACAATGAACCAAATCATAATCATTTTTTGAGAGCATCCGGACTTGCTTGATTGACAAAATCTGCTTTCGGATACTTTCCAATCTACGAGAAAAATCAATATGAATTACTTTATGTCCAGTTTCAATCATTTCCTTTCGGAACATTTGAACTTTTTCATATGAGTTGGAGTCTTCAGTTTCAAAATTTGCGGCAATATCCACTTTATATCCTAATTTTTCTAACTCAATAATATTATTTCGATTGAAATTATCAATCATAGATGCCATCGATGCAATAACCAACGCTCTCTTTTGCATCATCCAATGCTCCTTCTAATTGATTCTTCCAACTGAACATCATCATATAGTTCTGAATTTGTGTCGTAAACTAAACTTCCAAATGCTTTTTTGGCATGTTTGGAAAACGGCACTATCATTCTAACCATTATCCCCAACAACTTACTTTTATGTATTTGTTTACCACTGTTCATTCCAATTTGCATTGCTAAATAAGTAGTATTCATTTTTTCACGATTTTGCGGCAAAAAAACACCCGATGAATCATTATTTATAATCTGAACAATTGCTGCCGATAAGTTGTCAATAAAAATCATGCTTCTTTGATTATCTACATCAGGAAAAACAGGGAGACATTTGATTATTCTTAACATTGATTGAAAATTCCCCTTGCAATTATTCCCATAAACCATTGGGGGTCTAAGAATTGCGACATTAAAAAGATCATCTTGAAGAATAGAAATTCCTTTTTCAGCTTCAAGTTTTGATTTGCCATAATTGGTTTTTGGGATTGGAAAAGTTTCCTTATTAATTGTTCCTCGATCCATTCCGTAAACACTCATACTACTCATAAAAACAAACAACTTAACACCATCCAACTTCGCTTTTTTAGCAGTCGCTATTGCAAGGTCTCTATTCACTTCATAGTAAAGATGCACATTCTTCTTTGTTTCCTTTCGATGTGCTATTCCCGCAACGTGAAAAACCGCATCGTATCCCGAAAAACTCTTTTCTCTCCAAGAGCCGTCAATCATATCCAAAGTGTCAATCAAGTATTGATCTGCATAATTCTCTTTTATGTATTTTTCAAATGAGGTGCCGATGTAACTGTTTGCGCCAGTTATCAATACTTTTTTCATTTGGCCACTGTCTCCTCGTCTTGCTCCTTGTGTAGTTCGCCCGTTCCGCCCTCAACTACGCCATCATGCCTCAGCACACTTTTAATTGTTCCAAAAAAGCACTTGCAATCGAAAACAAAACCCATCTTTTCAACATACTCCCCATCAAACTTTGCCTTAATTGGTATCTCGAGTTCGTCTCTACCATTGATTTGAGCCCATCCGGTTAATCCCGGCTTAACATCATTTGCGCCGTACTTATCACGCTCGGCTATTAAATCATCTTGATTCCATAAGGCCGGTCTGGGGCCGATAATACTCATTTGACCAACAAAAATGTTGAAGATCTGGGGCAGTTCATCAATACTCGTCTTTCGAGAAAATCTTTGCCATTTGGTAAGCATGTCTTCCGCTTTGAACTGATGCGTTGGAGTATCATGAGGAATGGTAGTCGGCATTGAACGGAACTTAATGATTTTAAATTCTTTCTTATGTAATCCAATTCTTCGCTGCTTAAAGAATACCGGACCCGGAGAGTCAATTTTGATTATTACTGCGATAACAAGCATTGGTGCCGCCAACACAATAATAGCAATGACTGAAAGAATAATATCAAGCAACCTTTTGAAAAAATGAACGTACATTTTATTCCTCAATTATCCATATTGCGATCTTCATTTTTGGGGTCTTATAAAGCGATTTAACTCTTTGTAACTCCCGATCAAATCAAGACATACTTATACAATTTTGCATTATTAAGTGTATCACAAAATTCAAAAAAAATCAATAGGTTTTTCATAATTAACACTATTTGGATCAAACTGTGAATAAAATACACAACTTATTTTTTACGTTAAACACACACATCCGTTTTTTTACATAAAAGGAGCATAATGCTTCCGCCGTCATTCCGTCATTCTTTAACGAGATGTACCCTTTTGCGGTTACCAACGTCGAAAAATTTTGCGCCGTTTTTTCATCACTTGACAAGAGGAGAAAAAACAAATATAATTGAAAGCGGAAATAAGCGGCGTGCGCCGATACGAAAGGAAACTGAAAAATGTTCAGGATAAGTTCATTCGCGGACGAGATATCGCCCGATATAAACGTACAGGTAAAGGTGCTGAAAGACCTCGGGATCAAATACGTCGAGCTGCGTTCGGTGTGGGACAGGAACGTGCTTGATCTGACCGACGGCGAGGCAGCCGAAGTCAAACGCGTGTTCGACGAAAACGGCATCGCCGTTTCGTCGATCGGATCGCCGCTCGGCAAGATCGACGTCGACGACGATTTTGAAGCGCACCTCGACAAGCTCTACCGCGCGATATGGGCGGCGAAGTTTTTCGGCACGCCGTACATCCGCGTTTTCTCGTTCTATCATAAGGGAAAAACGCTCGCCGAGTGCAGAGAAAAAACGATGCGCCGCCTCGAAGTGATGACGGGCGTCGCAAAGCGGCACGGCGTTATCCTCTGCCACGAGAACGAGGCGGCGATCTACGGTGAAAAGGGCGCGGAAAATCAGGAAATACTCGAACGCATGAACGACGCGAACTTCCGCGCCGTTCTCGATCCCGCTAACTACGTCCTCGCCGGCGAGCATCCGTACGAGTGCCTCATGCGCGAGCACAACTATATCGAATATCTGCACATCAAGGACGCGCATTTCGGCGGCGAGATATGCCCCGCGGGACGCGGCGACGGGCAGGTGAAGAAAGTGCTCGATTTCCTCCGCTACCGCGACGGGATGTTCCTCACGCTCGAGCCGCATTTGTCCCTTGCGGGCAGTATGCGCGGATTTACCGGTCCCGAGCTTTTCAAGGTCGCGCACGGCGCGCTGACGGAACTGCTCGACGAGCTTGAAATAGAGTATCAATAAATTATTATCACATCAAAAAAATCCGCCTGTAGGGCGGATTTTTGCATTATTACAGCACCTTGGCGAGAAACGATTTCAGCCGCTCGCTCTCAGGCGCACCGAAAATATCATCTGGTGAGCCGGACTCGACGATCAGACCGTCGTCGAGGAACAGTACCCTGTTTGAAACCTCGCGCGCAAAGCCCATTTCATGCGTCACGACGACCATCGTCATGCCCTTGTCCGCGAGCCGCTTCATAACGTCGAGCACTTCTCCGACCATTTCGGGATCGAGGGCGCTCGTCGGCTCGTCAAAAAGCATGACGTCGGGCTCCATGCAGAGCGAGCGCACAATGGCGACTCTCTGTTTCTGACCGCCGGAAAGCTGACGCGGATATGCCGACGCGCGATCGGCAAGCCCAACGCGCGAAAGAAGCTCTATCGCTTTTTCCTCCGCTTGAGCCCTCGGAACTTTTTTGAGCATCATGGGGGCGCAGGTCAGGTTCTGAAGTATAGTCATATGCGGGAAAAGATTGAACTGCTGGAACACCATCCCCATCTTCTGACGGTGGAGGTTGAGGTCGACTTTTTTGTCGGTGAGGTCGACTCCCTCGAATATGATATGCCCCGCTGTGGGCTGTTCGAGAAGGTTGAGGCAACGCAAAAAAGTCGATTTGCCCGAGCCGGACGGCCCGATGACGCACACGACGTCGCCGCGGTTTATTTCGACGTTGACGCCTTTCAGCACGTTTACGCCGTCAAAGCTTTTTATCAGATTTTTAACGCTTATCACTCTTTGCAAGTCTCCTTTCGAACATTCTGAGAAGGCGCGTCAGGATCACGACGATGACAAGATACGTAAGCGCGACGGCAAGAAGCGGATTCACCGCGTCAAACGTGTTGTTTCTGATGAGGTTTCCCGCTCTCGTAAGGTCCATGACGGCGACATAACCGGCGACGGACGTCTCTTTGAGCAGGGCGATGAACTCGTTGCCGACGGCGGGGAGTATATACCGCACCGCCTGCGGAAGAATAATTTTCTTCATCGTCTGAAGACGCGACATTCCGAGACTCAGCCCCGCCTCCATTTGTCCGGGATCGACGGCGTTGAGCCCGCTCCTGATAAGCTCCGCCATATAAGCGCCCGAGTTGATGCCGAACGTGATCGTCGCAACCATAACTCCGTTATCCGACGACGCGAATACGACAAAATAAAAAATCAAAAGCTGAACGACGACGGGAACGCCTCGTATGACCGTTATGTAGACGTTGCATATCGCTTTCAGCGGCGCGAGCGCGCGCGATCCGACGCTGAAATATTTGATGACGGCGACTATCGTACCTATGACAATACCGATCAGAAGTGCTCCGAAGGTGATTATCACCGTATTCAGAAGCCCGTCGGGGAGCATCTTCCAATATCCCGTATCGACAAACGTTTCTTGCAGTTTATTTATCCATTCACTCATGTTTTTGTCCTTAAAACGCACATATCGCCTTACGCCCGAGGGGCGTAAGGCATACGTGTCTTAAAATTATAAAGGGAGGATATACCTTGGGAAAACCGGATTATTATTTCTCGGGCGCGAAATACGGTGCGTCGTATTTTGCAAAGATGCTTTCGATCGTGCCGTCTTCGATGAGTTCGGCGAAGATCTTGTTTATCTCTTCCACGAGGGTTTCGCTGCCGAACGCCGCGATGAACGCGTACGATTCGTCGGCGGAGAGCGACTGTTTCAGGATCACGAGCTTGTCGCTGTGATCCGCATTGTAAGCGGCTACCATTTCGCCTGCCGTGAGGTCGTCGATGACCCAAGCGTCGACCTTGCCCGTCGTCAGAGCCGTTTCCGCGTCGCTGTTGCTTGCGTATGCGCTGACGGAATAACCGAGACCGTTGCAGAGATTTTCAGCCGTTGTGCCCGTCTGGACGGATATTTTCTTGCCGGTGAGGTCGGCTTTCGACGCTATCGTGCTGCCTTCCTTGACGACGATTACCTGAGACGCTGAGCAGTAGGGCGATGTGAATAGCATATTCTTCGCTCTTTCGGGATCCTGCGAGATGCCCGCGGCGCCGATGTCGTATTTAGCGGCTGCGACGCCCGCGAGAACGGCGTCAAAGTCCATGGACTTGATAACGAGCTTTACACCGAGCTTTTCGGCGATGATTTTGAGGATGTCGACGTCGATACCGACGACGCCGTCAACGCTTCCCTCTCCGCTGCCGATGTCTTCAAACGGCGGGAAGTCGGGAGATGTGGCGACCACTATCTGACCTTTGCTCTTTACCTGCGCGAGAGTTTTGCCTTTTGTTCCGCAGCTTGCGAGCACGAACATCGCGGCAAGCATTGTGAGCGCGAGAATTATAGAAACTATTTTTTTCATGAGATTTGACCTTTCTTCATTGTTTTATTTATATATTTTCGTCGACGGAATACGCGCATCGTCACAGCTTCGCCGCGTCGGTAAATGAAATGTTTTTCATTCGCGCCTTCCGTTTTGAATAATTATGCGTCGTATTATAATCAGATTTTTCGATTTGTCAAGTGGTTTTTGAAAAAATTTTGAATATTTTTGCAAAAATTTTTAATTTTATGCATTTAGGGTGCATAAATGTGGGTTTTATGCAAAAAAGACCTTTTTTGTTTTTACGTAAGGAAAAGTTTCTCGCCCTTTTCTTTTTTGCGACGGGATGTGCTTTTCTTCATCTGAAAGAAAAGCACCAAAAGAAGCAGACAACCCTGCGGGTTGATCGCATTGTAAACCGTCTGCAAATGATAATATGCAGCGACGTTTGCTCCCCGCCTAAAACGTCGCCGCACCGCGGCTTTGGTTTTTGAATTTTGCTTTGCAAAATTCACCGTCGGAGCGCCGCAAAGGTGGCGTCTATATCAAGCCGTGGCACGCGCTGCGCGG
>JAFXWT010000185.1 GCA_017542695.1 Clostridia bacterium | reverse complement strand
TTATTACACCCCCGGTAGTTCGGTGGAGTTTTCTGTTGTGGGTACGGACGCTAGTGGCGCAAAAGTGGATATTCCCACTGACGTACAATGGGCGATCGCAGAAAATGGCATGGGTACTATCAATAACGGCGTGTTCACATCGAGTGGTACAGAAGGCGCTGTTACAGTACAGATGATTTATAAAGATAAAGTAGTCGGCGAGAGAAAGATAAATATCGCTACTCCCGACGCTATCTCATTAAGCCAGCCTGTCGTTACTATCCCATACGGCAAAACGGCAAATATCCCGATAAAGGCAACCGTAAACAACGGTCTGCATACTATCGGACTCGGAGCAAACGACATTACATTTATTACCGACAATTCTGCCCTTGGAACATTTAACGGCATGAGTTTCTCTGCGGTGGAGGAGTCCAATGCTCCTGCGAATATCACAAGCAATGTTACAGCCATATTGAATATGGGGACTAATCCCTCGCTTAACTTCCAACTCAATCTTGGTAAGGCATCCGAAGTTATTTTTGACTTTGAAGCCGGTCAGGCTGATGTCGACGAGTGGAATATTATCGATAACAGAAAAGGCACGGTTTGGGATTATACGATGAGTCTTTCTTTGGCGGACAAAACCAACGGGGAAGTTCACGATGGAGATTACTCAATGCGTATGCAACTCAACGGACTGTCTTCTAACTTATCTCACTCTGCTGAGTATGGTTGGATCAGACTTGGTATCAATGATGTAATAGAACTTGAGAACGCTCGTTCTGTTGGCTTCTGGCTCTATATACCTGAAGATTGTATCCACTTGTGGGTACTCGGCAACTATATGGCAGACACAGATGATGACGGTACATATGATTCTTATGCAAATCCCGGTCTGCCGCCTGCATTCCCGAACCAGGTGTATGATACGATTGACGAATCTGGATGGCATTATCTGGAATTTGACGTGAGTCAATACAAGAAGATTGCCCTTAAGGATGAGAGACAGTTCCCTTGCGATGGCACGAATAAGGATTTCTTCCTTCAGTTCATTTTCGCGAGAGCTAAGCAGAATCCGATACTTGAACATGGAACAACTATCGGACCGTTTACTTTCTATTTTGATAATTTCACAGTAGACTACTCTGAAGCTGTTGACGACAGAGAAAATCCTGTGATCGAAAAGATTTATATAAACGATGAGCCGATGGCTAAGCGCGAAGTCGTTATAGCTACAGGCAATACCTTAAGCTTTACCGCTAACGTTGCTGACGCTGTTGTCAGAGTCGACGCAAACAAGGTTGAGCATCCGCTTTCCAATACATCCGGAATCAATGCGTCTTCCGCAAAAGTATTCATCGATGGAGTTGAGATGCCTGCTTCCTACTCAAACGGTGTTATGAGCGCGAATAATGTGAAAGTTTCCGACGGCTATCACCGTGTAAGATTCGAGATCACAGACAACGCGGGAAACACGTCTGTTATGATCCGCGTATTCAAAGTTGAATCGGGAAGCGCCCCTGCATCGGTTCAGTTGGTTCCTGCCGATGAAACTCTTGACAGACTTCTCTTCGGTTCTGTTTATTGGATGAACCTCAAAGCAACCAACATTGAGAAGATTCAGTCAATCGACACCGTCATTGATATGAACAGTGTCAACCACTGGCAACTTGATCATATGATTCTTGCTGATGGCTTTACGGCAGAATATTCGGTCAACGAAGACTCAAATACCGCAACAATATCTTTCGCTCGCGCTGGTGAAAACGATCAGACCGGCGAGGCTATTATTGCTCAGATCCCCGTTCGTATCCTTGACTATGATAGCGATATCCATGTTGCAGGCAAGACCGCTGCGCAATATTGGGAGACTCACGAGTTTTGGGGACATGATCTGAAACTTGACGTTGATAAGGGTCTTGTTACTTTTGTTGACGGAAAGACAGAAACATTTTCCAACGAGGAATTCAGTGTTGATACCGAGATGTATACGCCTCGTTATTATATGGATGCTGATTATCTTACAACTCACGGTTCTACCCATATCCATACAGCTACTCCAATAGCTGATCAGGCACCCACTTGCACGCAGCCCGGATACACCGGTAGGACTTTCTGCGAAGTATGTAACTCTGTTGTCGAATGGGGAGAAACAATCTCTGCAACCGGACACAGTTATGAGGTTGTGGGCGACAAACTTGCTTGTCATTGCGGCGAAGAAATCACAGGTAGTGGAATCAAGACCGTCAATGGTAAGAACTATTACTTATTAGCCGGCACACTTGCTTCTGGATGGCGTATTGACGAAGCTATTGCCATGGCAGATATCGATACAAGCAAGTATACTGATGTCGAAATTAATCCTTCGTTGGTTACAAATACTGATGGTTGGTATTACTTTGATGAAACGACTTATGAGGGAATTAACGGCAAACGCACATTCACAATTTCCGGAGTGAAGATTGAATATAACTTTGTAAACGGTTTAGTGGATGGTGTATGGAAGTCTGACGGTACTGGAATGAAGTATTATTACGGTCCGGCCAATGTGAAATATATAAAGAGAAGTCAGCTTTCAAATTTCTGCTGGGTAGCTATTGACGGCAAGATTTATGCTTTCAATAAGGATGCTCACAGATATGAGGGATATTCGGTATTGGTTAATACAACAGGCGAAGCAATTCTTTGTGAGTTTGATGATGGTGTGCTCATTGGCAAATATTCGCCCGGTGAGAACTATACAGGCATTTTTAAGTGCAATTCACAAACGACTTATCTAAAAAATGGTGTGCCTTCAAATGCTGGTCTTGTAAAAGATGGCAACGACTATTATTATATCGCCAGCGGCTATGAAGCTGTTGTCGGAAATTATGACGTTACTCGTCCTAATGGGTTGCTTCTGCCCGGTTTTTATCAGTTTGCATCTGACGGTAAGATGATAAGTCCGCCCATCTATGCGGACGGGCCGAATACTGATGGATTTTTCTATAAAGACGGAATAAAACTGAGTGCATATCAGCTTGTAGAATTCGAGGGTAATTATTACTTCATTAACGATTACAACAAGTATGCAAGAAATAAGAGTGTTTATCTTAGCGCAAGGTTTGTCGAAGGTACCGGATTCCCCGTTGGCTATTACGAATTCGATGAGAATGGTAAGATGATAATTAAGAACGGTCCCAATGCAGACGGTTACTTCTACTTGAATGGCGTAAGGCAGAATGCATATCAGTTAATTAACTATGAGGGCGATTACTACCTTATTTATGATGCGTATGAATATGCTAAAGATAGACGCATATACTTAACTGCAGATTTGGTCGAAGGTACTGACCTTCTCGTTGGATACTATGACTTTGATGCAGAAGGTAAGATGATAATTAAGAATGGTCCCAATGCAGACGGTTACTTCTACTTGAATGGCGTAAGACAGAATGCATATCAGTTAATTAACTATGAGGGCGATTACTACCTTATTTATGATGCGCATGAATATGCTAAAGATAGACGCATATACTTAACTGCAAATTTGGTCGAAGGTACTGACCTTCTCGTTGGATACTATGACTTTGATGCAGAAGGTAAGATGATAATTAAGAATGGTCCCAATGCAGACGGTTACTTCTACTTGAATGGCACCAGAGTTGGTTCGAATACTTTGATTAAATATGAGGGTAATTATTATTTCGTTGGCGCCGGAAATAAATACGTTACTGGCAAGTGGCAATATACCGGTATACCAAATAGTATTTTTGATGGAACTGATATTAGACCGTGGCATCACTCTTTCGATAACGAAGGAAAGATGATCGGTTACTATGAGGGGCTTCCAAACGGTAGGGATATTGGTGATATCTATAACTTAAAGACTACCGATGGAAAAGACATCAAGTCTGGACTACTCATTCGTGGCTGCGAGCTTGATAATGCAAACTATTATTATCCAACAGATATCATTGAAATTGGTATCAATAGACTTCAAAACGAATTCGGTGTAAAATTTGATATGGATTTGCGTAATGAAGCCGTATCAGGATTGGATGTGTTCGATAGTAATGATGTCACACATAAGTTCTATGACATGGCGATGTATGATCAGATTTTTACTACTGAAGGAAAAGCTAAGATTAAAGAAGTGTTTACAGATCTTGCAAATCCCGATAATTACCCAATCTATCTGCACTGCACACATGGCATTGATCGCACTGGAACAATATGCTTTATTCTCGAAGCGGTTCTAGGCGTACCATACCAAATGTGTATCTATGAATATACTCTCAGTGTCGGATCTTACGGTCAGCAAATTGTTAACACTTATAATGTTTTGAATAGCACATATAGTGGCTCTTCACTCAAATCTAAGGCAGAAGCGTATCTTTTGGATTGTGGAATAACTGCAGAGCAGATTGAATCATTACGTTCAATTTACTTGGGCGACTGAAAAAACTTTAAATAAAATTCATTATTGTGTCTGTGAAATCTTTTCTCCCACCTAATCGGGTGGGGGAAACCATATGTGCCAATACCTCCACGTGGTGTATGGTGGGCAACAATTATAATTGGCTAAATTGGCAATATATTATTACAATTATCGTTTCTTACTATAAGTAATATTTGATCATACTGAATAAATAGTGTTACATAAAAATGGGAGATTAAAATGTTTCCATATTATTTGCTTATTTTTGTGCCTTTATTTTTTTCGGTGGTCAGGTTTAAAACAAAATCAAAAATTGTTTATAACAGACTGCCATTAATAATGTTTTTTATATTTTTTATCATTTTGCTCTCATTAAGAAGCGTAAACTGTGGTGTTGATTTAATGAACTACCAGAATAAGTTTGACAATATTTCTTATAGTTCCTTGAAATCTTTTTTTGATTTTTCATCAGTTGAACAAGGATATAAGTTTTTATCTGCAATAAGTAAAATAATTGTTAATGATTTTCAATTTTTTCTTTTTTTATGTGCAATTGTTTCTGTTGTTCCGATAATGTTGCTTTACATTAATGAAACAAAACATAATTTGTTAACTATATCGTTGTTTGTGGGCGTCGCTCCATTTACAATTTTTTTTTCAGGACTCAGACAGTCTATTGCCATTGGAATAGGAATAATCTGTTATTATTTTTGCAAAAAAAATAAAATTATCCTGTTTTTGCTATTTGTTGCATTGGCATTTTCTTTTCATCAATCTTCTATTGTTTTGCTGTTATTATATCCTTTAACTCACGTAAAATTTACAAAAAAATGGATCGCTCCGATATTAATACTGTTTGTAGTGTTTATGGTGTACAACAAACAAATTTTTAGTGTGTTGATGGGATTAAATGATAGATATGAAAGCCTGTATACTATATCAGATACGGGTTCTTATACGTATTTGATATTAATATTCATTTTTGTTATTTACTCATTTGTTATACCTGATGAAAATGATGGGGATTTGATTGGTTTAAGGAATTTATTAGTTTTGATGTTATTTATTCAAAGCTTTGCTCCGATCAATACTGTTGTAATGAGATTGAATTATTACTTTTTGATTTTAATTCCCATTATTATCCCTAAAATCATAGATAATTCAAAACCTCAATATCGTCAGGTGGCCAATATTTCGTCTATAGTTTTTACCTGTTTCTTTATCTTTTGGTTTTTCAAAGAAGCTTATACAGGATCTAATATTTTGCATGCATTTCCATACATTCCTTTTTGGGAGGATTAAGGTATTAATGAAAATATTATTAATTAATAATTGTTATCCTTTTGGAAGTACGGGAAAGATTGTTAAATCTTTAGAGGATTGTTATAATCATTTAGGGCACAAAACGGTACTCATTTATGGTCAAGGACCTAAAACTTATGCCGACCATTATAGAGTAACTACAAAATTATATAGAAAGATTCAGGCACTTATAAGCAGGATAACAGGGATTATGTACGGCGGGTGCTTTTTATCGACGAATAAAGTCATAAGAATAATAAAAAAATCAAAACCGGATGTCGTCCATTTACATTGCTTGAATTCACATTTTATTAATATATACAGAATTATTACTTGGCTTAAAAACAACAATGTTCAGACTGTTATTACAAACCATGCGGAATTCTTATATACAGCAAATTGCGGACACGCCTTGGATTGTGAAAAATATCAAACCGGTTGTGGAAACTGTCCGAGATTAAAAAAAGAAACCAAATCATGGTTTATAGACGGAACTCATAAATCATGGATAAAGATGAAAAAAGCTTTTGATGGCTTTGATTCTTTGATTGTGACAAATGTTTCACCATGGTTGAATGAAAGAGCTTTATCTTCTGAAATTTTAAAGAGTTTTGATCATTATACGGTATTAAACGGCGTGGATACAACAGTTTTTTATTATAGAGATAATTATCAGTCGAACGAAGAAAAAGTCGTATTTCACGCAACCGCTAACTTTTCGGACGACCCGAACGATCTTAAAGGTGGAAGATTTTTGATCGAGATTGCCCGAAAATTTGAAGATCGGAATGTTAAATTTATTGTTGCAGGTAAATCATCTGTGTCTTCATCTATTCCTTCAAACATGATTTTACTTGGACATATTACAGATCAGAATGAATTAGCTGAGCTTTATTCAAAAGCAGATTTGGTTGTAATCACAAGCCAAAAAGAGACTTTTTCAATGATAACAGCAGAAAGTCTTTGCTGTGGTACACCCGTTGTCGGATTTAAGGCAGGCGGTCCTGAAATGATCACGATATTGGATTACAGCAAATTTGTAGAATACGGCAATATCGCTGATCTATATGATGCTACAAATAGATTATTGTATAAAACTTTTGATAAAAAGACTGTGTCAAAAGCAGCAAAAGAAAAATTTTCAATGAGTTATATGGCACAACTATACATTGCCATATATCAAGAGATGATAGGCTGTAAAAACAATGAAAACAAAAATGCTATTTAAACTGCTGAATGCAGTATGTTCTTTATTTCCGATAAAAAAAGAAATAGTGGTTGAAAGCAACCCGGATTTGGCATGCAACAGTTTTGAAGTATATAATAAAATATTAAAAGATGAGGCGTTTAATAATTACAGTTTCATATGGTTGGTTAATGACGCAAAAAGTATTACAATGGTACATATATAAGAACCTCTTTCATCAACTATAACGATAAAACTATCCTTGGAAGATTGAAGAGTTATTTTTGCTGTAACAGAGCTGAAATCGTTATCGCCTCATGTAAGCCATTCTGTAAATATAAAGGCAACGAGAAACAGTTGAATATCTATCTTGATCATGGATCACAACTAAAAAATATGAAGACCAACAACTGTAAAGTTAAATTGAGTTGCGACTATATTATTTCACAAGGACACTTTTTAAATAAGTATTTGGTTGATCAATATACTATTTCAGAACATCAAATATTAACTTGTGGGATACCGAGAAACGATCAATTTTACCATGATACCAAATCTTTATCTTCTATTTATGAGGATTATGATATATTTGGTAAAATAATTGCGTGGGTCCCAACTTTTTGAATATCATCAAACAATAGAATAGATTGTGATTTTGATTTTCCGCTTGGGATACCGATACTGTATGATACTAAAACAGCAAATGATCTTAATTCGTATCTGGTTTCAAAGAATATTCTTTTGATATTCAAACCTCATCGCACACAAAATCAAAGCGAACTCGCAGAGATTTATACAGAGGCGGATGTTTTTGTGAATCCAACAAGAGAAGAAGTCTTTGGACTTGTCAATGTTGAGGCATTAGCGTGCGGAACGCCTGGTGTTACTTTTAATACCGGAGGCTCACCGGAGTGCTATGACGAAACTTGCGGGCGAGTCGTTCCTTGCGACGATGTCGACTCGATGGAAAAAGAAATTATCTTTATTTGCGAAAAAATGTCATACAGTATCAAAGATTGCATTTGCCGCGCTCGTAATTTTGATGCAAATAAAAAATACAAAGAATACATATGTTTATATAAGGAAATCAATGGATAAGTTAAAATATATCGCATATTACAGCGATCCGAGCATTGAAAAAAAGCGAAAAGCAGCACCATCTGCTGATACAAAGGTTGATTATTTAGCAGGGGCTTTAAAAAAAATCGGGTACGACATAAAGGTGATTTCAAAGTGCGGTGTTGGAAAATGTAATAGTTTTATAAAGTATTACGATGACTACACAATTGAAAAGAACGGTATTCCGGTTCGATTTGTTCCTGATCTTTCATCAAAATTCAGATCATTGAGATTTTTTGCACGAAAAATAATAAAGCACAATATTAATGACTTGATAAAAGAGGAGTGTTTAAAATCCGACTGTAAAATTGTTATATATCATTCTCTCGGAATGTACGACATTATTCGTTTCTTAAAAAAGCATAAAAAGCCTTTTACGCTTGAAGTTGAAGAAATCTATTCCGATGTGATGACAAAAAACAAAAAGCCTGCGAGAAAAAAAGAAGATTATATGTTTTCTTCTGCCTCATCGTATATTTTTTCAACAGAACTTTTAAATAAGGAAATAAACAAAAATCACAAGCCTTATGCTATATGCAACGGAACATATCGCTCGGAGCCCACTCTCATTAATGAAAAGATTTTTGATGACAAGGATAAGATTCACTGCGTTTATGCAGGAACATTAGATCCGAGAAAGGGTGGAGCTATCGCCGTTGCTTCGGCAGAATTTCTTGATTCAAACTATCATATTCATATTTTGGGGTTCGGGAATGATGAAGAAACAAGAGCAATAAAAGATTTAGTTCTTGAAACCGCCGAGAAATCGTCTGCGACCGTTATGTATGACGGACTGCTTTCCGGAGAAGAGTATATTCGCTTTATTCAAAGTTGTGATATCGGACTTAGCACGCAAAATCCTGATGCCGCATTCAATTCCACATCGTTTCCATCCAAAATACTGTCATATATGGCAAACGGGTTGAGAGTTGTCAGTGTTCGCATTCCCGCCATCGAGAGCTCGGCAATCGGCGGATATATGTATTATTACGATCAACAAACGCCGGAAGAAATTGCCAAGGCAATAAAGAGCGTAAATATTAAAGACGATTACGACGGTAGGAATGTTATTTCACATCTTGATGTCGAATTTCAACAAGATGTTGCAAAGCTGCTGGAAAGCGAATGATGTACTTGGTTTTTGATTGAGCACTTCGAAAAATACTGTTTGGGTATCGAAATGATGGTTTTTACAAAAAACGGATGTAATCATAAGGATTTTTCAATCGTCGTAAAAATCACGTTGACCAACAAAAGAAATAAACTCAGACATAATGTTACAATCTATCTCGATGTTATGTTGTTCGGAGATGGATTTACTGATATTTGTAACAATATTGGAATTAGAAATGTAACACCATTCCGCAGGATGCAAGCTATTGAAAAAGCTCGCAGATTCACAATGGCGCCATCGTTGCGAGGCAAGCTTAGTGAAAGGGAAGGCATCTGCCAACGCTATTGCTGTCGGGATTCCTGCAAAAATACATTGAATTCAGGGAATAGAAATGAATCGAAAAATAGGAGTTATACTGTCCTATGTAATGATGATATTTGAGGTATTATCAACGCTGTTGCTTACCCCTTTTATTATCAGAACTCTCGGTCAGGCTGAATATGGCGTATATAAATTATCTGCATCGGTTGCCGCATATCTCTTGTTGCTTGATCTTGGCGTCGGTAATGCGATAACCAGATACATTGCAAAATTCAGAGTGAGCGGCGAGAATGAGCAATCTCGGAAGTTTCTCGGTGTCGCAACGATATATTATTCGATAATTGCGCTTGTTTCAATAATCGCCGGGATCATTTTGATTTTTGTCTTTCCAAAAGTATTTGCAAAAGGTTTGACGGGAAGCGAAATTCAATTGGGACAAAAATTACTGCTTATCACTATGATAAATGCGGCGGTAACGCTTGGAACGGCGGCTTACAACAATGTTATTATTGCTTACGAGAAATTTGCCGTCTCAAAATGTGCGTCAATTATTCAAATAATCATCCGTATGGGATTGACATTTTTTATGCTGAAATTTGGGTTTGGCAGCGTAGGAATTGTTACGGTAAATCTTCTTTTGACGGTGCTGTGTAGAGGATTTTTTGTGCTTTATGTTCTGCTTCACATTAAGCTCACGCCGAAATTTGGGGGAATAAAATCCGGTTTCGTAAAAGAAATCGTAATATATTCATCATTGATCCTTCTTCAAATGGTTGCGACTCAGTTGAATTCTTCCGTGGATCAGGTATTGATTGGAGCGCTGGTGGCATCTTCATCAACGATACTGGCGGTATACAGCGTTGGAACACAAGTTGTACAGTATTATCAATCAATAGGGGGGGCATTTACCGGTCTGTTAATGCCCGGCGTGGTCAAAATGGTTGAAGGCGGTGCAGATACTAAAACGATTACAGATGAGATGATTCGCATCGGACGAATCATCCTTATCGTGCTCGGCTTGATTTGGAGCGGGTTTATCTCTTTTGGAAAACAGTTTGTATTTCTTTGGGCCGGTCAAGATAACATTGATGCATACTATGTTGCTGTAATATTGATGACATCATATATGTTTGTTTTGACAGAATCAATAGGTACTCAAATACTGTGGGCAATGAATCAACACAAAGAACAGGCAATTTTGAAATGCGTAATTGTGTTGCTAAATATTCTTTTGACAATTGTGCTCATAAAATGGAAGCCGCTGATTGGAGCCACTTTGGGGACATTCATCTCACTTACACTCGGAGACATAGTTGTAATGAACATAATTTTTCATAAAAAGCTCAAGATGAATCTGTGGTACTATTATAAAGGTCTTGCGAAAGGAATTTTGCCGTCTATCACAATTACGGTTGTGGCAGGTTTTGCCGTGAATTATTTTATTCAAAACGATGGATGGATCTTTTTTATTATAAAAATCGCAATCATTTGTTTGGTATATGCTGCCTTTATGTTATTGTTTGGAATGAGTAATTACGAAAAGAAATTGTTGTCATCGGTATTTAAAAAATAGGCATATCAAAACGGCAGTTATCTTATTGGATTACAAAAACGCGAAATCGAAAAAAGTATAGGAGGAACAATGAAAAATGTCATCATTCACCAATAAAACCCTCCTGATCACAGGAGGCACGGGCTCATTCGGAAACGCGGTTTTGAACCGCTTTATAACAACGGATATCGGAGAAATTCGCATTTTTTCGCGCGACGAGAAGAAGCAGGACGATATGCGCCACGAGTATCAGGCGAAATATCCGAATGAGTGCCATAAGATCAAATTCTACATAGGCGACGTCCGCTCGCTCGAAAGCTGCCGCGGCGCGATGCACGGTGTGGATTACATATTCCACGCCGCAGCGCTGAAGCAGGTACCGTCGTGCGAGTTTTTCCCGATGGAAGCGGTAAGAACGAACATCATCGGCACTGACAATGTGCTGACGGCCGCTATCGAAGCGGGAGTAAAATCGGTCATCTGCCTTTCGACAGACAAGGCCGCGTACCCGATCAACGCGATGGGAACGTCGAAAAAGATGGAAGAAAAGATCGCGGTAGCCAAATCGAGATACAGCGGAAACACAAAGATCTGCTGCACACGATACGGCAACGTGATGTGCTCGCGCGGATCGGTCATCCCTCTTTGGATCGACCAGATCAGAAGCGGACAACCCATCACGATCACAGAACCGACGATGACGAGATTCATCATGTCGCTCGACGAGGCGGTCGATCTCGTTCTTTTCGCGTTTGAACACGGAGAGAACGGCGATATCCTTGTTCAAAAAGCTCCGGCGTGCACCATTCAGACGCAGGCGGAAGCGGTGTGTGAGCTTTTCGGCGGAAAGAAAGAGGACATCAAGATCATCGGTATCCGCCACGGAGAAAAAATGTACGAGACGCTTCTCACAAATGAGGAGTGCGCCAACGCCATTGATATGGGCAATTTCTATCGCGTCCCGTGCGACAACCGCGGACTGAACTACGACAAATACTTCAAAGAAGGCGACGAAAAGAGAAATACGCTGACGGAGTTCAACTCAAACAATACAAAGAGACTGACTCTTGAAGAAACAAAGGCGAAAATTGCAAGTCTTGAATATATAAAAGAGGAGCTTGCAAAGCAATAAAGACAATAAATTTATTGACCACCTTGGAGAAAGCATTATGGAAGGACATATTGTAGACGACATTTACTATGAAGATGGCGTTCCAACACATCGCGGGGCGGTAAATATCGACGGGATAATCTATTATGCCGGACACGACGGAAAACTTGCTGTTGGGCAGAAAGTCGTCCACGGCGCAATGACAAACGGTGTCTTAGAACGCGGAACGTATACTTTTGACGAAGACGGAAAGCTTATCGAAGGTTCGTTTATTGCGCCGAAGAAAAAGAAATTAAAGAGCAAACGGCGCAAAGTGTCGCCCCATAAAGTCAAATTATCCACGATCTGCGCGTCTGCTGTTTTGTTTGTGGCCATCGTAGCGATGGCGGTGTTCGGACTTATGTCAAGCGATCCGAGTGCCGATTCATCCAAAACAAACTCCAGGACGAGCACCTTTTCGCAGATTTTTGTTCCTCCGGAATTTGACGAAGAAGTTTATCTTTGCACAGCGCCAATGGTACGCTTTTACAAAGGCGAGATAACGCTTGCGGATGCGGTGTCTTTGAACGCGGGCGCTTACGCTCCGCTCACATTTTCCTATCACCTTCGCGAAGGAGCGACGGCTGTCTTGGAAATCGACGGAGTCAAATTTGATCTTGATCCCGGTTCAACGTCGATAAAAATTGATAATCTCCTTACCGGAGAAAAGTATAACTATACCGTTACAGTCTCCGAATCGTTGGAAAACGGCGATCAGGCCACCTATTTTTACGAGGGTTCATTTGTTACGGCGAACACAAATCGCTTCATTTACCTTCCCGGCGTGCTGAATACTCGTGATATTGGCGGATATATGACAAGCTACGGGAAAAGAGTACGGCAAAATCTTCTCATACGCGGTACGGAGATTGACGGGCTTGTTGAAAGTTCGTATTTCCTTACCGATAAATCGGCAGTCGAACAGTTCGGGTTCAAATATGATTTTGACCTCCGGGAATCGAGTATTTTCTCCGGAAATTACAAAAGCCGACTGGGGGAAGACGTCGATCATAAATTCTATACCTCGCCGATGTACGGCGGAATATTCAACGAAGCATCGTTTGCGTCATTGAGAGCGATATTTGCCGATCTATCGGATATCAATAATTATCCGATGTATTTGCACTGCACGTACGGTGCAGACAGAACGGGAACGATAATATTCCTTTTGCAAGGGATACTCGGAGTATCAGAAAGCGATATGGCTTTTGAATACGCGCTGACGGGATTTTTCTCCAAAGGATATGAAAAAGGCACTAATCTTAACAGCATTTACGGCGGGCTTGAGGGATATGAAGGAGACACCATAAACGAAAAAATCGAAAACTTCCTTATCAACGCTGTCGGCGTAACAGAGGAACAGATCGAAAATATCAGAAATATCTTTCTTGAGGATTGATAAATGAACATACTTGTCACAGGCGCAAAGGGTTTCGTCGGAAGAAACCTTTGCGAGAATTTGAAGAATATCCGGGACGGCAAGAACAAGACCACAGGTCTTGAAATTGACGGGATATACGAATACGATCTCGATTCGACCGACGACGAGCTTGACAAATACTGCGAAAAAACCGATTTTGTATTTAATTTCGCCGGAGTAAATCGCCCGAAAGATCAGAGCGAATTTATGGCAGGGAACCGCGGCTTTGCCGAGAAACTTCTCGACACGCTCAAAAAGCACGACAACAAATGCCCCGTGATGCTCTCAAGCTCACTTCAAGCGACTCTTATCGGAAGATACGACGGCGAATACGGCAGAAGCAAAAAAGCGGGAGAGGATATTTTTTTTGAATATGCACGGGAAACGGGCGCGAAAGTGCTTGTTTACCGTTTTCCGAACGTTTTCGGTAAGTGGTGCCGCCCAAACTACAACAGCGCCGTTGCGACGTTTTGCTATAATATGGCAAACGATCTGACGATCACGGTCAGCGATCGCTCGATCGAGCTTGAACTGCTCTATATAGATGACCTCGTCGATGAGATGATCTACGCGCTGAAAGGGCTGGAACATCACTGCGAATTTGACGGACTCAAAACCGTTTTATGCGACAGCGGCAAGTATTGCGCCGTGCCGACGACACATAAAGTCACCCTCGGCGAGATAGTCGATCTTCTCGAAGTGTTCAAAAATCAGCCGCAAAGCCTTGTCGTTCCGGAAATGCCGAAAGGTAGCTTTGCAAAAAAACTTTATTCGACATACCTGTCTTATCTCCCGAGGGAAAAAGTCGCTTTTCCTTTGAAGATGAATACCGACGACAGAGGGAGCTTTACCGAGCTTATAAAGACAGCAAACTGCGGGCAGATATCGGTTAATATTTCAAAGCCCGGTATAACGAAAGGTCAACATTGGCATAACACAAAATGGGAGTTTTTCATCGTCGTCAAGGGTCGCGCTTTGATTCAAGAGCGAAAGATCGGCACGGACGAGATAATCGAATTCAATGTCAGCGGCGACGATATCACGGCTGTTCATATGCTGCCGGGATATACGCATAATATAATTAATCTCAGCGATACGGAAGAACTTGTAACGATAATGTGGGCAAACGAAATGTTCGACAAGGACAAGCCCGATACTTACGGTGAGAAGGTGTGAAGATGTTTAAGCGCAACGGAAAACTGAAACTGATGATAATCGTCGGCACTCGCCCCGAGATAATTCGTCTGTCTGCGGTCATCAATAAATGCCGCGAGTATTTTGATACTCTGCTTGTCCATACGGGGCAGAACTACGACTACACGCTGAACGGAATATTCTTCAGTGATCTGAAAATAGCCGATCCCGACGTGTATCTTAACGCCGTCGGCAAAGACCTCGGCGAGACGATGGGCAATATCATCGCAAAATCGTATGAGCTCATGGCCGAGACGAAGCCCGACGCTGTTCTCGTGCTCGGAGACACTAACAGTTGCCTGTCGGTCATCGGCGCAAAGCGCCTTCATATACCGATATTCCACATGGAAGCCGGAAACAGATGCAAGGATGAATGTCTGCCTGAGGAAACGAACAGGCGCATCGTCGATATTATTTCCGACGTCAATCTCGCATACTCGGAGCACGCCCGCAGATATCTTGCCGAGTGCGGACTTCCCAAAGAGCGCACGTATGTGACGGGAAGCCCCATGGCCGAGGTGCTGACAAACAACCTGAAAGAAATCGAAGAAAGCGACATACTCGGTCGGCTCGGCCTTGAAAAAGAGAGGTATATCCTTCTTTCAGCTCACAGAGAAGAGAACATCGACACTGATAAAAACTTTACGTCCCTTTTCACCGCGATAAATAAAATGGCGGAAAAATACGATATGCCGATCCTTTATTCGTGCCATCCGAGATCGAAAAAGAAGCTTGACGCGACGGGATTTGAACTTGACAAACGAGTTATTATGCATGAGCCGCTCGGATTCCATGACTACAACTGTCTGCAAATGAACGCTTTTGCGGTCGTTTCCGACAGCGGAACGCTGCCCGAGGAGTCGAGTTTTTACGCGAGTATAAATAAACCGATCGCCGCCGTGTGCATCAGAACGTCGACGGAACGTCCGGAGGCGCTGGACAACGCCTGCTTTGTGCTTGCGGGCATCGACGAAAAGAACCTTCTCCAAGCGGTAGACGTCGCGCTCATGAATAAAAACGGCTGCAAGCCCGTGCCGGATTACACCGACGTCAACGTGTCCGATAAGGTGGTAAAAATCATTCAGTCATATACCGGCGTCGTAAATAAAATGGTGTGGAGAAAAGACTGATTTGCAAATCTTACAATCGAGGATCTTATGAAAAAAATCGCAATACTTCTTTTGGCGTTGCTTTGCGCTGTGATTCTTTGCGCGTGCGATGACACAAACGATGTTGATATTTCAAATATTTTCACTGATCAGACGTCGTCATCGACAACTGCGCCGACAAAAGCATCTTCATCGGTGATTGCCACGGAATCAACGACCGAGTCGACAGGCACGCCGATCGTCGTACCGACAAGCGCTTCAACAGCAGAACCGATAAGCACATCTGTCGTAACTCCCACGAATATTCCGACTTCAGAGCCGACAAGCACACCGACGGTCGTTCCCACAAGCACGCCGATCGTCACGCCGACGAACGCTTCAACAGCCGAGTCGACGAGTACGCCGATCGTTGCCACCACTCAAAGCACCGAAACGACCGAACCGTATGATCCGAACGTTCTCTCGACCGTTTCGATAAACGGCATTACTTTCAAATATCCGAGTGATTGGGATAAAAAGCTTTCGATCGGCAAAACGTCGGGCACGCTGTCTTTTTCAAACGGAGAGACATTCCTATTCGGCATTTTGTTTGACTCGAATGATGGCGACATTCTCGGAACGATAATGCTTGAAAACAAGAACGTCGTCTTGACTGTAAAATTCGGAGATCTCGATGAAGAAAGTCCGGATTATGAGCAAAATCGCGCTTATCAAAACGGACTCAATATCATACTTAGAAATTTGAATAATGATTATGACTTTGTCGCAGGCGAACGGGTCGAGTACGAGGACAATTCGACGTTCGATATCGTAACGCCTGTCGTGACGATGAAATACCCTGCAAAATGGAAAGACAAAGTCACAGTGAGTGCCGGCTCCGACGGAGTATCATTTTCAAACGGCAATACGTTCCTGTTCAGCATTTTGTTTGATTCGGAAGATGGCGATATACTCGGAACGATATTGCTTGAAGATAAAAACGTCGTTTTGACAATAAAATTTGGAGATCTTGATAAATCAAGCCCAGACTATGAGCAGAATTGCGCTTGTCAAGAAGATATAAACGTCATTTTGCAAAACCTGATGAAAGACTACGAATTTGCCGCAGGCAAACGGATCGAGTATGAAGACAATTCAACGTTCGACATTGTAACGCCTGTCGTCACGATGAAATACCCGACAAAGTGGAAAGACAAAGTCACGGTGACGGTAACATCGGACAAGGTTTCGTTTGCAAACGGCAACACGTTTCTTTTTGAAATACTGTTCGACTCAAACGAGGGAAATCTCCTCGGAACCATACTGCTTGAAGACAAAAACGTAGTCTTGACGGTAAAATTCGGAAAACTCGATAAAACAAGCCCCGATTACGAACAAAATTGTGCCTATCAAGACGCCATAAACGTCATTATTCAAAACCTTCAGAAAGACTACGAATTTGCCGCAGGCGAACGGATAGAATATGAAGACAGTTCGACGTTCGACATCGTAACACCCGTCGTGACGATGAAATACCCTGCGAAATGGAAAAACAAAATCACGGTAAGCATCAGTGCAGACGGAGTGTCATTTTCAAACGGCAATACGTTCCTGTTCAGCATTTTGTTTGATTCGGAAGATGGCGACATCTTCGGAACATTATTGCTTGAAAACAAGAACGTCGTCTTGACTGTAAAATTCGGTACTCTCGACAAATCAAGTCCCGACTACGAGCAAAACAGCATTTATCAAGAAGGTATAAACGTAATTCTTCAAAACCTTCAGAAAGACTACGAATTTTTCGCAGGCAAACGGATAGAATATGAAGACAGTTCGACGTTTGACATAGTGACTCCTGTCGTTACGATGAAATACCCTGCAAAGTGGAAAGACAAAGTCACAGTGAGTGCCGGCTCCGACGGAGTGTCATTTTCAAAAGGCAGCACGTTATTATTCCGTATT
>JAFXWT010000184.1 GCA_017542695.1 Clostridia bacterium | reverse complement strand
TTAATTAATTTGAAAAAACGATTGATTATAATATATGTAGGCGCCACAAGAAAAACGCTCTGTATGGAAACAGCGCGCGTATGGTTTCGGAAGCACGGGGACAACGATTGCATCCTCGCCGAACGAAGCAATCGAAATACTGATCAATACCGGCAAAATTGAAGAAACAGACGGCAAACTCAACATCAAAGAGTGATCAAAACAAATCACGACGCTTTAAAGACTAACGGAGGTGAGGGACTGTATGATGATATATGAATACGGGAATATGGGATCGCGTACGGTTCTGATACAGCCGGTCGACGACCACGATCTTTCGGGGATAGAAAATGAGGTCAGAACGATACGGGAGCTTATCGGAGCGGATTTTCGGCTGATCGCAGTAAAGGTCGATGACTGGAACCGCGATCTTTCCCCGTGGGAAGCGCCTGCCGTTTTCGGCAAAGAGGGGTTCGGCGGAGGTGCGGCTGATACGCTTTCCGAGATATTATCCCTGACAGACGACCGTGAAAAGACGTACTATATCGGCGGATACTCGCTTGCCGGACTTTTCGCTTTGTGGGCGACTTACGAGACGGACGTTTTCAGCGGAGCTGCGGCGGCTTCACCATCGGTGTGGTTTCCCGGTTTTACGGATTTTGTGAAAAGCAATCAGATCAAATGCGGCAAAGTGTATTTAAGCATCGGAGATAAAGAAGAAAAGTCTAAAAATCCCGTTATGGCGACCGTCGGCGACTGTATCCGCGAAATATACGGCATTTTGAAAAAACGGAATATTGAATGCACGCTTGAATGGAATCAGGGAAATCATTTCAAAGACGCGGATGTGAGAACGGCTAAAGCGTTTGCGTGGTTAATAGGTAAATACTATAATGGAACAGGAATACAAAATCAGAGAAATACTGCCGGAAGATAACGCGGCGGTGGAGGTTGTCATAAGAAGCTGTCTTATAGAATTCGGAGCAAATCACGCGGGGACCGCGTGGGCGGACCCCGATTTGGGAAGATTTTCGGAGATATACTGCTCTGAAGGCAATAAATACTGGGTCGCGGTAGGCTCGGACGGCGAGATCGTCGGCGGTACGGGTATAGGTGCTCTTCCCGGATTTAGCGATATATGCGAGCTGCAGAAAATGTACTGTCTGCCAAATGCAAGAGGAACGGGCATAGCTCATAAACTTATGGACACCGCACTTGAATACGCAAAGCGATACTATAAGAAATGTTATCTTGAGACCCTGCCGAACATGACTGCCGCACAGAAATTTTATGAAAAATACGGCTTTGTAAGAATCAACGAACCGTTAGGCGACACCGGTCATTTTGAGTGCGACGTGCGTTATATCAAAGAACTATAGATCATAAATAATGTGTACGACAAATGAGGCGGCAACCATGACAACAAAACGAGAACAGCTTGCGGAAGTTTTCCGCGATATTGATTTTGCTATTTATTGCAGAGAGTGGGAAACCGAGAACTACGATGCATTCAAACGCCAACTCAAAATCTGATCGGATTTGTGTGTAATAATGTGATACAAGCGCAAAAATTAATTGTAAAATTGTGATATTACAACTTGATTTTTGTGTAATTATGTGATATACTTATAGTAAAGATTATTCGGAGGCTTGAAAAATGGATAGACTGACAAGAAAAATCGACTATTATCTCATCGAATGGAAAAAGAATAAAGACAGACTGCCTCTTATAATAAAAGGTGCAAGACAAATTGGAAAAACCGAGGCTATACGGCATTTTGCCGAAAGCACATATAAATCGATTGTTGAAATAAATTTCGCTTTGCAAAAGCAGTACAAATCGATTTTTGATAATGGTTTTGAGGTTGATACTATCCTGCGCAATATTTCTCTCTATGATCCGAACCTGTCGTTTCCCGAAAACGAAACGCTGATATTTTTTGACGAAATGCAGGATTGTCCAAATTGTGCTACGTGCCTGAAATCCTTTAAAGAGGATGGAAGATATGACGTGATCTGTTCCGGCTCTCTTATGGGAATAAACTATAAAGAGATCGAATCGAACAGCGTTGGTTATAAAGAAGACTATGAGATGCATTCTCTTGATTTTGAAGAATTCCTGTGGGCAAAGGGATACAAACC
>JAFXWT010000021.1 GCA_017542695.1 Clostridia bacterium | reverse complement strand
TGCGACGACGTTCGAGCGGCGGAATATCGTGATAATCATTGACGGCGACGACGCGGATATTTCGCAAACGGCACAAAAACTGTGCCTCGATCACAAAAACATAACTTGTCGGAGAAAATAATGGACATTGACGCAGAAAAGCGGGCGCTCGTCAACATTGAGGGCTCCGTTGAAAAAATAATATATTTCAACGACGCGAACGGTTACACCGTCTGCGAGCTTTTGACGCGCGAAGACGACCTTGTGACGCTCGTTGGGATAATGCCGTTTCTCGCCGAGGGCGAAACTATCGAGGCGATGGGCGAATACGTGACGCATCCGTCGTTCGGGCGACAGTTTAAGGTCGAATACTACGAAAAACAGCTCCCTGCGACGGAGAGCGCGATACTGAAATATCTCTCGTCGGGAGTCATAAAGGGTATTGGTCCCGCGACGGCGAAACGCATTGTCGCGCAGTATATGCTCGATACATTCGACGTGATGGAAAATCACCCCGAGTGGCTCGCCGACATCCCCGGAATATCGAAAAAGAAAGCCGCCGAGATAGGCGAAACGTTCCGCGAGCAGTTCGGGATGCGGAACGTGATGATGTTCTGCCGCGACTTTTTCGGCCCGTCTCTGTCGGTAAAAATTTACAAGGAACTCGGCTCAGGCGCTGTCGATATCATCAAAAACAATCCGTACATCCTCTGCGAGCGGATAAACGGCATCGGATTTGACAAGGCGGACGCCGTTGCCCGCAGTGTCGGCATATCGAAAAACTCCGAGGATCGGATCGCCGCTGGTGTAAAGTACGTTCTGACATACAACGCCATGGAGAACGGCCACGTCTATCTGCCGCTGCATAAACTCGTGCCGACGGCGGACAAACTGCTCGGGTGTGGCGAAGAAAAAATACTCAAAGTCATAAAAAGCCGCGCGGAAACGGGATTTTTCGTTATTGAAAATATAGACAAATCGAAATGTGTCTATACGAGCGAGCATTATAAGAAAGAAAAATACATCGCGGACAAGCTGATGAGAATGGAAAACGTCAGTCATATCGTCGAGGTTGAAAACCTCGACGCGCTGATCGAAAAAACGGAGATCGAAAACAATATCCGCTACGCGACGCTTCAGCGCCGTGCCATTGCGGGCGCCGTCGGCAACGCCGTTTTTCTGCTGACCGGAGGTCCCGGCACCGGTAAAACGACTGTTGTCCGCGCCATAATCCGCATATTTGAAACGCTCGGGCTCCGCCTCGCGCTGTGCGCGCCGACAGGGCGCGCGTCAAAGCGAATGTCGGAGGCGGCGCAAAAAGAAGCAAAAACGATACACCGCCTGCTCGAAATGGAATATGCCGACGACGGCGAACTTCATTTCTCGCGCAACGAAAAGAATCTGCTCGAAGCCGACGTCGTCATTGTCGATGAAGCGTCGATGGTAGATATCGACGTGATGTACAGTCTGCTTCTCGCAATGAAAAACTCGGCGCGCCTCATTCTCATCGGCGACTCGAATCAGCTGGCGCCCGTCGGCGCGGGGTACATCTTCCGCGACTTGCTCGAATCGGATATGTTCACGTCCGTTGAGCTGACCAAGATATTCCGTCAAGCCGAGGAAAGCTATATCGTCGTCAACGCGCACGCGATAAACCGCGGCGAATACATGGAGCTTGACCACAAGGACAGCGATTTCTTCTTCCTTCGCCGCGATAGCGACGCCGACACCGTTCAGACGATCGTCGATCTGTGCAAAAATCGCCTCCCGAAGCGATACGGGACGACCGTCTTTGATGGAATACAGGTCATCTCTCCGTCGCGTAAAGGCGAGGCGGGGACGGAACTGCTCAATCTTCGCCTTCAGAGCGCGATCAATCCTCCGTCGCCCAAAAAGCGTGAAAAGAAAGTGCCGTCGGGCGTTTTCCGCGAGGGTGACAAGGTCATGCAGATAAAGAATAACTACGACATCGTGTGGAAAAAATACGGCGAGGACGGAAGCGGCATTTTCAACGGCGACATCGGAACGGTCGTCGCCGTCGAAAGCGAGAAGGAAACGCTCACCGTCGATTTCGAGGGTAAGATCACAGAATACGACTTTTCGCAGTGCGACGAGCTCGAGCTCGCCTACGCCGTCACCGTTCACAAGGCGCAGGGAAGCGAATATCCGGTAGTAATAATCCCGCTTTACAGATATACGCCGAAACTTCTCACTCGAAACCTGCTTTACACGGCGGTGACGCGTGCGCAGGCGATGATGATACTCGTCGGCGACGAGGAAGTCTCCCGCGCGATGATAGACAACGACCGCCGCGCGAAGCGATACACGGGGCTTTGTCATTTCTTGGAGGAATATGAAAACGGTTGACTATGTGATGAATCTCATCTTCCCACGTACGTGCGCCGTTTGCGGAGACGCCGCCGACGCGCGCTTTTCCTACGCGCTCTGCCTCGGATGCGGCAACGAATTGGAGATATTGAAATCGGAAATCTGCCCGTCGTGCTCCTCTCCGCAGATGATGTGCCGTTGCCGCCCCGTTTACGACGGCGGAAAGAACGTGAGATATTACCATCTCATCGAATATCGGAATGACTACTCGAAAAAACTCATTTTCGCGCTGAAAAGGAAAAACAGCGCTCCGCTTCGCCGCTATCTCGCGTCGGAGCTCGCGGCGCTCATGAAAATCCGCGGCGAAAAGGCAGAGATAACGTACGCGCCGCGAAGCGCGTCGGCCGTCCGCAAATACGGCTTCGATCAGTCGAAAGAGCTCGCCCGCGCCTTGTCGAAAAAGACG
>JAFXWT010000183.1 GCA_017542695.1 Clostridia bacterium | reverse complement strand
TGATAATATGCAGCGACGTTTGCTCCCCGCCTAAAACGTCGCCGCACCGCGGCTTTGGTTTTTGAATTTTGCTTTGCAAAATTCACCGTCGGAGCGCCGCAAAGGTGGCGTCTATATCAAGCCGTGGCACGCGCTGCGCGGCAGCGCGAATATTGTCGCATTACTCTGCGCTGACGGTATCGCATACCTTGCCGTGTCGTAGGGGCGACAGGTCGGGTTCCCGCGCACGAGCAACGTGAGCGCGTGGGGTTCGGACCATCGGTCGTCCGAAGGCCTTCTCCTGACGGAGAAGGTGTCGCCGCAGGCGACGAATGAGGAGATAACGAAATAATATCGGGCGGCCACACAGGGCCGTCCGCAGACTCCCTTTACACAAAGGATCCGCTCATCTGTCCGTTTTAATAAAAAAGATCCGCGTTTTTCAACGCGGATCAGATATTATACCTCAAGTTCCGCCCAGAGCGGCAGATGGTCGGACGCCATGGAATCATATGTGCCGACTTTGTTCACCTTTATCGACGGCGAAACGAAGATGTAGTCGATCGAGATCGGCTTTGAATCGAGTTCGGGGTTCGACGGGAACGTCTGGATATACTTGTTCCCCGTCGCGTCCGTCGCGGAAATGAGCTTCTCGCGGATTCGGTCGATGAGAAAATCCCACGGCTGCATATTGAAATCGCCCATAAGGATAACGGGATACTCCGCGCTGTCTATCTCCTCGCACAGCTTCACTATCGCGTTCTGATGCTCGCCTATCGCAAGGCCGACGTGCACCTGCATCATGCACAGACGGCGACCGTCGGGCAGTTCGATCACGTTCTTGATGATCGCGCGGTGCTCGTAATAAGCGTTTTCGTTTTTGATTTCGGGATCTGGGATGTGTACCGTGCTCGTCGAAACGTAAGGCAGGTGCGAGCACTGCGCGTTTCCGTACGCGCCGTCGGGCGAGAACGGGAACGATATCGCTTTGCCGAAATACCAATGCTCGAATCCGCAGCCCTTAGCGATCTCCTCGGGCTGCGATTTGCAACCGAAGCGCTTTTCGTCCTCGTTTATTTCGTTAAGGCCGAGAAAATCGGGGTTCACCGCGCGGATGACTTCCATGCAGCGAGTGAGATCGAGATACGTTTTGTACTTTTTGTCCTCGGGCATCGGACGGTCGAAAACGCGCCCGGACGCGATGTTGTACGTCATTACTTTGAGTTTCATACGTGTTCTCCTTAATAAATTTTACGGGAGCGCCGCGCGGCGCTCCCGAAATACGTTTTATCTTATCGGCGTTGCCGTAAATTTTCACCTTAGCTAATATATGAAAATCTATATAAAAACGATTTTATTTTGCGTAGTCTGTGGCGCGGCTTTCGCGTATCACGTTGACTTTGATCTGCCCCGGATATTCAAGTTCGCTTTCGATCTTCGCGGCGATGTCGCGCGCGATGACTACCATCTGTTCGTCGTTGACCTTTTCGGGCTTGACCATTATGCGAATCTCTCTGCCCGCCTGAACGGCGTACGACTTTTCGATGCCGGGGAAGCTGTTGGAGATCTCTTCAAGCTTTTCAAGACGCTTGATATAGCTGTCAAGGTCTTCTCTGCGTGCGCCCGGTCGTGCCGCGCTGATGGCGTCGGCCGCCTGAATGAGAACGGCGATGACCGTTTTCGGCTCAACGTCGCCGTGGTGCGCTTCAATAGCGTGAAGAACTTCTTTGTTTTCTTTGAATTTTCTGGCGATCTCTACGCCGAGCTGCACGTGCGAGCCCTCGACCTCCTGCGTCAGCGCCTTGCCGATGTCGTGGAGAAGTCCGGCTCGTTTTGCGAGCACCGCGTCAACGCCGAGCTCGTTCGCCATTATGCCCGCGAGGTACGATACCTCGATGGAATGGTCGAGCACGTTCTGACCGTAGCTCGTGCGGTATTTGAGTCGTCCGAGGAATTTAACAAGGTCGGGATGGATGCCGTTGACGCCCGTCTTGAACGTCGCCTGCTCGCCGGCTTGCTTGATCTGCGCCTCGATCTCCTTGCGCGCTTTGTCGACTGTTTCCTCTATCCTCGTCGGATGGATGCGCCCGTCCGCGATGAGTTTTTCAAGCGCAGTGCGCGCTATTTCGCGGCGGATCGGATCGAAGCACGATATCGTGATCGCCTCCGGCGTGTCGTCGATTATAAGGTCGACGCCCGTGAGCGTCTCAATCTTGTGGATGTTTCTGCCCTCGCGTCCGATGATGCGTCCCTTCATTTCGTCATTCGGGATAGCCACGACGGATACCGTGTTCTCCGAAACGAAATCGGACGACAGACGCTGGATGGCGAGTGAAATTATGTTCTTTGCCTTTGTGTCAGCTTCGTCTTTGAGTTCCGCCTCGATCTGAGTGAGTCTTACTGCCGCGTCACGTCTCGCTTCGGCTTCGATCGAAGTGACGAGCTCCTGCTTTGCCGCCTCGGCCGTGTAACCGGATATCTCTTCAAGACGTTCGAGCTGTTTGTGTTTGATCTGCTCGATCTCCTCGCCGAGAGCCGTGTTGTCTTTGATCTTCTTGTTCAGCGTTTCTTCTTTGCGTTCCACGTTTTCGATCTTGCGGTCGAGCGTTTCTTCTTTTGCAAGCGTTCTGTTTTCAAGACGGATAAGCTCCTGACGGCGCTCTTTGTTTTCACGATCCGCCTCGGTCTTGGCTTTCAGGATGTCCTCTTTTGCCTCGACTATCATTTCTTTTTTCTTCGCTTCGGCTTCTTTTACTGCTTCGTCAACGATGCGCTTCGCTTCGGTCTCAGCCGAGCCGATTTTGCTTTCGGCAGTTTTCTTTCTTACGGTATATCCCACGAAACCGCCGCCTGCGCCGCCGACGATCACGCCCACGATGATCAAAATGACACTTAATGGTGTTGGCATAAACACACCTCCTTTTTCGTTTTTTAATTTATTTCAAGTTAAATCCGGTGATTTTTGCCGCTTTTCGCGGCAAAAGTGCAAAAACGGCACTATTTATCACTATACAAATGTATTATACAATATATTATTCTTGATGTCAAGAGGTTTCGCCCTTTTCCCGCCGATTTTCTTTGTTGAAAAAAAGAAAATCCGACAAAACCATGCATAAAAAAAGCAACCCTCGGGTCGCTTTTTCGGTATTTTTTATTATAGGATTATCGTCAGCAGTACACCGAACAAAATCAGCGCGGCGGCGCCGCCGATAATTATGATAAGCTCGTTTCCGCGCAATCCGTACTGTTCGGCCGCGCGCTTTTCATTCTCTTCCGGAATGAAAAATTTTTCCTCGTCGCCGTCGCCGACCGTGTTTACGACGCGCTTCATGGTTTCTGATTTTCTGTACTTGGTTATCTGCGTCGCATCGGGTAAAAGGCCTAACTCTGCGGCGGTTTTTGCGTTTTCCTCACCGACTGCTCCCTTTTCAAGCAAGAGCCGGACGAGCGCGCCCGAAACAGTCTTAAAATAAAAAGTGACGACGAGCGCAATTATCATGCCCGCGATCAGACACCACGCGACGGTTTTTACGTTTTCGACGTTTATCTTTAACGCACCGACAATATTGTAAAGCATAATTGACATTGCCCCCTTACAGAGAGTTCACGAAGTCATCGCCGCAGAGGAGTTTCAGCAAGTTTTCGAGGTCCTGATTGTCCGAAAAACCGATGTTGATAGTGCTGTTTTCGCCTTTCTGAACGATCCTGACGGGACGGCCGAGAATCTTCTGCACGCTGCGCTCGAGCTCGCGCGCATAATCAAGGTCAGTGCTCGATTTTTTCGGCTCCGGCGCCTTCGGATTGTTGAGTTCTTTGACGAGCTTTTCCGTCTCTCGAACGGATAATTCCCGCGCCGCAACCGTGTCTGCCGCGCCTGCGATGAGCGATTTATCCTTGATACCGAGGAGTACTTTCGCGTGACCTTCCGAGAGTGTGCCGTTTGAAAGGCGCGCGCGCACCTCAGGCGGCAGTTCGAGCAGTCGGAGCGCGTTTGCGATGGCGCTGCGCGAGCGCCCAACCCGGCGACCGACCTCTTCCTGCGTCAGCCCGTATTCGTCGATAAGCGAGGCGAAAGCGTCCGCTTCTTCGATCGGGTCGAGGTCTTTGCGCTGGATATTCTCGACGAGCGCGATCTCCGACGCTTTTTTGTCGTCGGCGGAGATGATGTTCACCGGCACTTCGGAAAGTCCGGCCATGCGCGCGGCGCGCCAGCGGCGTTCGCCGGCGATGATCTTGTATCTCTCCCCCGATCTTCTGACCGTTATCGGCTGAATAAGCCCGTATTCTGCTATTGAATCGGCGAGCGAGGAAAGTTCCTCCGCATCAAAATTCTTTCTCGGTTGCTCTGAATTCGGTTCGATCTCCGAAATGCGAACTACCGTAGCGCCGTTCTCGGAAACGTTATCGTTGTCGAGCAATATCGCTTCAAGGCCTCTGCCGAGACCGCCTTTTTTAAGTGCCATAACTTATATCCTTTCCATGATCTCGGCGGCGATCTCGGTATATCCGAGCCCTCCGCGCGAGTATTTGTCATAATATTGAATGGGCATGCCGTAGCTCGGCGCCTCCGAAACGCGCACGTTCCGCTGGATCGGCGTTTTGAAAAGCTTATCCGCGTAATATTTTTTCAGCTCGTCAAGGACGGAAACGGACAAATTGAGCCGCCCGTTATACATTGTTATGAGTATTCCCGTCAGCGAAAGCGTGGGATTATACAGTTTTTTGACCTGTTTTATCGTCATCATGATCTGCGAAAGCCCCTCGAGAGCGAAATATTCACACTGCATGGGAATTATCACGCCGTCGCCTGCCGAAAGCGCGTTTACGGTCAGCAATCCGAGCGACGGCGGGCAGTCGATTATCGCGTAATCGTAGTTGTTTTTAAGCGGCTCGATCGCCGTTTTAAGACGCGAATGGCGCGCTTCGAGGTCGGCAAGCTCAAATTCCGCCGCCGCAAGCGCCATTCCCGACGGGATCACGTCGAGATTTTTGAAATCGGTCTTGACTATCGTGTCGCTCGCGGAACGGCGGCCGATTACGAGATCATACGTCGTGACCTGCGGTTTTCTGACGCCGACGGCGCTTGAAGCGTTCGCCTGTGGATCAAAGTCGATGAGTAGCGTGCGTTTTCCTTTTATTCCGAGTGCCGCCGCGATGTTTACGGCGCTCGTCGTCTTGCCGACGCCGCCTTTTTGGTTTGCAAAGACGAGAGTTTTCATGTTTACCTGCCTTTTTGTATCTTTGTCATAATTATATCATCGCCGCGGCGATATGTCAAGTGATGTTCCACGTGGAACGCAAATTTTACAAATCGCGCCCGAAATCGACATTGTTCCACGTGGAACACGGCGGCTCGCAAAGAAAAAGAGCGTTTCGGAACGCTCTTAATGAGTTTTGATTTTAACGGTAAGCGTCGTAACGCCGCCGGAATCCTGTTTTATGTATGCCGCCTCGATCCCGTTTCGGCGCGATGTTTCCACAAGCCGAATCATTGAATTGATGAGAAAACGCGGATCTGCCAGTGCGACTTTCGCTCGCGCAACGACGCTTTCTTCGTATATCTCGCACGGGACGAATTTCAGCCCGAGCAAAAGCGCGGCACGGAAGCGCGTTTCGTCTGCTTTGAGCATATACAGCTCGCATGCCGGCGCCGGAGCGACTCTGATCGGCGCGCCGAAGCACTTTTTCATTTTAGCGGCGGTGCGGCGAAGCTCGCTTTTTGATATTTTTGTAAACGTCCGACGAGGGTCGGGGCAGATCTTGTCTGTCGGGAGCTGGCGTATCTCGCGTTCGGGCATTTCGTCAACTGTCATTTTAATCACCTCGACCGAATGATAACATATTATCAAATAAAAAACGCGAAAATCGCGCCGTCGAAACAGGTGATTTTCGCGTATATAAGAGTGGTTTTTCGCATTTCAGAGCGGATTTTTGAGAATCTGCGCGTATTTTCGGGGATAAATCTTCGGCGTTTCGGCGATTTTTTCATACACGAGCACGTGCCGCTCCGATGTTATGCCGTCGTCGTCGACGAGCTTAAAAGTATTGTCGGAGGCGAGGCGACAGCCGAGCGCTTTTGCCGCTGACGCGGCGGTCGCCGCCGAATCGTCATCGCGCTTTCCTTTTAATGCGATGAAAAGCCCGCCTTCTTTTATGAACGGAACGCACAGTTCTGAAAGAACATTTGTTTGCGCAACGGCTCGCGCGGTTACGACGTCAAATGTCGAACGCAGATTGGTGTGCGCAAGCTCTTCGGCGCGGCCGGTGACGACGGAAACATTTGATAAACCGAGCGTACACGCGGTGTTTTTGATATATTCGGTCTTTTTTGCGGTCGCGTCGAGCGCTGTTATTTTAAGATCGGGACGCGCTATCGCGAGCGGCAACGCGGGCATTCCGCCTCCGCTCCCGACGTCAAGAACACTTGTTCGAAAAGGGAAGAATGACGCGGGAATGAGGCAATCGGCGAAGTGGCGCGAGATGACAAGTCTTTCGTCTTTGATCGCGGTCAGGTTCATTTTTTCATTCATCGAAAGGAAAATCTCGCACAGATCGAAAAGTTGTGATAAGATTTCGTCCGTTGCGAAGTGAGAAATGCCGTTTTTCTCGAAATTTTCGGCGGCAAGGCGCGAAAAATCACTTTTCGTCATCATTTTCCTCCCGTTTCGGTGTGCGCGCGTCGAGATAAATCAAAAGCACTGTGATGTCCGCGGGCGACACTCCCGATATGCGCGACGCGGCGCCGATCGACGCGGGGCGGAACTTTGTCAGCTTTTGCGCCGACTCCGTTGAAAGCCCGCGGATAGCGGTGTAGTTGATGTCGTCGGGCAGTTTTTTATTTTCGAGTTTTTCAAAGCGTTTTGCATCCAGCAGTTGCTTTTTTATATATCCCTCGTACTTGATGTCGGTCTGTACGGTGAACGTCACATCGTTCGGGAGCGACGGGCGCGACAGGTCGATTGGGGCGAGCATTTCGTACGTCAGGGACGGACGTCGGATGAGCTCTTCAAGCCGGATGCCCGTCGTCGCGGGCGGCTCTCCCGCAGCTTCGAGAATCGAGTTCAGCACCGCCGACGGCGGCACGACGACTGTCGTGACGCGCTCTTTTTCGGCGGCGATCTTCGCCTGTTTTTCCTTGAATTTTGCATACCGCTCGTCGCCGATAAGGCCTACGGAACGTCCGATCTCGGTCAGACGCGCGTCGGCGTTGTCCTGCCTCAGCAGCAGGCGGAACTCGGAGCGCGAAGTCATCATTCTGTACGGCTCGTTCGTCCCTTTTGTGACGAGATCGTCGATGAGCGTTCCTATATATGACGAGCTACGCGAAAGGGTTATGCCGTCAATGCCTTTTACATACCGCGCGGCGTTGATCCCGGCGATGAGTCCCTGCGCCGCCGCCTCCTCGTAGCCAGACGTTCCGTTGAACTGTCCCGCGCCGAAAAGTCCCGATATTGCTTTGAATTCGAGCGTTGTCGAAAGCTGCGTCGGGTCAGCGCAGTCGTACTCTATCGCGTACGCATGGCGCATCGCGACGGCGTGCTCGAATCCGCGGAGCGAATGCAGCATTTCGAGCTGAACGTCAGCGGGCATCGACGATGAAAAACCCTGCAGATACAGCTCGCCCGAGCCCTCGCCTGTCGGCTCAAGGAAGAGCTGGTGGCGCGTCTTGTCGGGGAAGCGAACGACCTTGTCCTCGATCGACGGACAGTACCGCGGACCGACGCCGTGGATCTCGCCCGAATAAAGTGGCGAGCGCGAAATGTTCCGCTTGATTATCTCGTGAGTCGTTTCATTTGTGTAGACGATGTAACAGGGGAGCTTCGGGCGCGCGTCGAGCGCGGAAATATCGGTGTCCGCGGAGTACGGGGTGACCGGGTCGCCCTCTTGTTTTTCGAGAACCGAGAGGTTGACGGTACGCTCGTCGATGCGCGGCGGAGTTCCCGTTTTGAAGCGCATTATCTTCACGCCGAGCTTTTGAAGCGATGATGTGAGTGCAACCGCAGGGTGCATTCCGTCTGGCCCCGACGGCTTTGTGTATTCGCCGATGATGATGCGTGAATCGAGGTAAGTCCCCGTGCAGACGACGACGGCTTTCGCGTTATAAACGCCGCCGAGCGCCGTCACTACAGAGCAGACGCGCGGCTTTTTTTCGCTCTCGTCAACTTTTACATCGACGATCTCCGCCTGAACGAGCGAGAGATTGTCGGTATGCTCGATCGTCTTTTTCATTATGTTTTGATAAAGGCGGCGATCCGCCTGCACGCGCTTTGAACGGACGGCGGGACCTTTGCTTGAATTGAGCATTCTATCCTGAAGCGTGACCTTGTCAGCCGCGCGCCCCATTTCGCCGCCGAGCGCGTCGATCTCGAACACGAGCTGGCCTTTTCCCGTGCCGCCTATCGACGGATTGCATGGCATATTCGCAACAGCGTCGTTTGATATGGTGAAAAGAGTCGTTTTGCATCCGAGACGAGCCGCCGCGAGCGCGGCTTCAACGCCCGCGTGCCCCGCGCCGATAACGGCTATATCAATATTGTCGATAAAGTAAGTCATTTTTTGTACCTTTTTTGGTGGATTTTTGTTTTTATAAAGAGATCCGACGGACGATTCGGCGGTCCGAACCTCACGCGCTCACGTTGTTCGTGCGCGGGAACCCGACCGTTTGCCTTTATGACAACCCTTCGGGCGCTTTGCGCCGGCTTCCCTTGCACAGGGGCGCCTTTTTTCGCCGCCGTCAGCGCAGAGTACTGCGACAATATTCGCGCTACCGCGTAGCGCGTGCCACGGCTTGATATAGACGCCACCTTTGCGGCGCTCCGACGGTGAATTTTGCAAAGCAAAATTCAAAAACCAAAGCCTCGGTGCGGCGACGTTTTAGGCGGGGAGCAAACGTCGCTACATATTATCATTTGCAGACGGCTTACAATGCGATCAACCCGCAGGGTTGTCTGCTTCTTTTGGTGCTTTTCTTTCAGATAAAGAAAAGCACATCCCGTCGCAAAAAAGAAAAGGGCGATAGTCTTTCCGCGCGAGGCGCGGAGAATTTGCACGTTATCTCCTCATCCGTTTCGCTGTCGCTCAACACTTTCTCCGTCAGGAGAAGGCCTTCGGACGATACGGTAGGGTTAGCTTGTTTCGTCACTGCGACGAGCGATCGGTCGGTTACTTGTGATATTTCCCGCCCGAAAGGATATTCATCGCGCGGTACGTCTGTTCAAGCAGAAGAATGCGCGCGAGGCGGTGCGTGAACGTCATTTTCGATATCGAAACGCGCGCGTCGCACGCGGATTTAACCGCTTCCGACATTCCGAACGCGCCGCCGACGATAAACGTGATCTGCGCGTTTTGATCCTTCGCTTTTCCGAGAAAAGCGGCGTATTCCTCGCTCGACATCTCGCGCCCCTCGACGCAGAGCGCGATCTTATAGCTTTTTTGCGGCACAGCGGCGAGTATCCGCTCGCCTTCGCGGGCGATCGCCGCTTCGATCTCGGCTTTTGACGCGCCGTCCGTGATCTTTTCTTCTTTCAACTAGGTGTTGACGACCTTGCCGTAAGCGCCGAGGCGTTTTTCGTATTCCGCCGCCGCTTCGGCGAGATATTTGTCCTTTATGTTTCCAACGTAAACGATATTGAACTGCATATGCGCCTCCGTACCTTTTATAATAGCAAGAACGGGCGGAAAAATCAAGTGCGGCGAAAGAATTTTTGAAAATGTGCGCAAAATATGTGTTCGATATTGACTTTTACGCCGATTTTTAGTATCATAAATACAGAAATAAAAATAAAAACTTTTAAGGAGAAACAACAATGCTTGCAAAAAAACCGCCGATGGGCTGGAACTCATGGAACACGTTCACAAAGGACATAAACGAAAAGCTGATCTTTGAAACGGCAGACAAAATGGTGTCCGAGGGGCTTCTCGACGCGGGGTATGAATACCTCGTTATCGACGACTGCTGGTCGGAAAAAGAGAGAGACGAAAACGGACAGCTCGTTGCCGATCACGTTAAATTCCCGCACGGGATGAAATACGTCGCCGATTACGTCCACTCGAAAGGACTCAAATTCGGTATGTATTCCTGCTGTGGACTTATGACTTGCGCGGGATATCCCGCTTCGTTCGGTCACGAATTCGACGACGCGAACTATTTTGCCTCCGTCGGAGTCGACTACCTCAAATACGACAACTGCTATCATCCGTCAAGCGAGTCCAAGCTCAGCTACGCGAGAATGGGACTTGCGCTCCGTCAGACAGGGAGGGATATCGTTTATTCGCTCTGCAACTGGGGCAACGCGGAGGTATGGAAATGGGCGAGAAGCGTCGGCGGTCATCTTTATCGCTCGACGGGCGACATCATGGACAACTTTGAGTCGATAAAGAAGCTCTCGAACAGCCAGAAGGAAAACCTCGGCTATTCCGCGCCAGGTTGCTTCAACGATATTGATATGCTCGTTGCGGGCATGAGTGGAACGGGCAACATCAGCACGTTTGACCCCGTGGCAATGACAAACGGTGCCGAATACAAGGGATGTACCGACGGCGAATACCGCTATCACTTCGCCATGTGGTGTATGTTCTCGTCTCCGCTTATGATCGGCTGCGACATCAGAAATATGTCGCCCGAAACAAAGGCGCTGCTGCTCAACAAAGAACTTATCGCCATAAATCAAGACGAGGACGCGCGCCCGCCGATATTCATCGCGGACAATCACGGGCTTCGTGACAACACTATTTGCGTGAAGTTTCTTTCCGACGGAACGTACGCCGTCGGTATGTTCAACGTATACGACCGCAAAGTGACGGCGATACTTCCGTATTACGAGATGGGTCTTGACCCGCTCTGCGGATACGCGCTCGAATACACCGACGTTTTCACGGGCGAAAACCTCGGAATAAGAAAAGACTACGGAATGTTCGAAGTCGAGCCGCATGACTGCCGCGTATTCCGCGCGCGTCTTGTTAAAGTAAAATGAGCCGATGCTATCGCTGTAAGGCGGAGCTGACCGCCGACGAGATCGGCATTTACAGAAAACTCATAAACAGGGGGGCGGAGGAATATCTCTGCATCCCCTGTCTTGCTGAAGAGCTGAAAATTTCTGAAGACGAAATCAAAAAAAAGATCGAACAGTTCAGAAAAGCGGGATGCACGCTTTTTAACTGAAAGGGAACGGACATGACTTACAAGGAAGCGAGAACAAGAGCAAAAAAGATCGTCGCCGATATGACGGTCGAGGAAAAAGCGTCGCAGCTGTTGTATAATTCACCGGCGATCGAGCGGCTCGGGATACACGAGTACAACTGGTGGAACGAGGGCTCTCACGGCGTCGCGCGCGCCGGAACGGCGACGGTATTCCCGCACGCGATCGCGCTCGGCGCGACGTTCGACCCCGAACTGATTAAAAAAATCGGCGAGGCGATCTCAACGGAGGCGCGCGTCAAGTACAACGAGCACGCAAGCCGCAAGGATTACGACATTTACAAGGGGCTGACGTTCTGGACTCCGAACATCAACATCTTCCGCGATCCGCGCTGGGGGCGCG
>JAFXWT010000020.1 GCA_017542695.1 Clostridia bacterium | reverse complement strand
AGAGGAACATTGCCTGAAAACCGCGATAACGGCGTGGCTGTATCCGGATCGTCGAATATAGGATTCTCGCCGAGTACGACAGCATACAGTAAGAACTCTGTCGGCACTGATGAAACTCCTGCCAAATGGTACTATTCGTCGGTGAAACCCGAAGTGGCGACTCTCGATCTTATCCCGATCAACGGAGAGGGAATGTTCGACTTTACCGCCCTCGGAATAAACGCGAGCAATCTTGGCGCGTCAAATATCAATACCGAGGTCATTGCAGGCAAAACTTATGCTGTCAGCGCCGAATTCAGATTGCTTGCTGAAATCAACGCGGAGCCGATATGGCCTCAGATATCAGACTATACATCCGCAGTCATTGAGATAACTCTCGCGCAGAAACAATCGGACGGCACGTACGGAGGGGACCTTGACATATCGAATTACATAACGGGAATAAAAGTCGGCAGCGAGGATGCTGCCGATAGCGAAACATTATTTACGTCAACAATAGCGAGGTCAAGTCTTTCCGACGACGGCACTTTGAGTTCAAAGATACGGCTGCCGTGGCTCCATTTCACCGTTAAGACCGGCAAGCCGTTTGAAGACGATGAGCTGACATACTGAAACTTCCGTGTCACTGTGTCTGTTCGTTTAAGAAACGAGACAGGCGATTTGGCGGTTTCAAACGTGACAAACTACGTCATCTACACAAACGCAAAGGTTATCCCGGAGTTTATTTTGACAGAATAAGAAAAAACGTCGCTGAGGAACTTTCCTCGCGGCGTTTTTCGCTTTGTATAATTTTTATATAATGTATAGAAATTATACAAATTGTCTGAATAAGCAGCGGTGATGTGACGATATACACAACAGCCGGCTCGTACGCGGAAAAATACGCTTCGGAGAACGAATGTACATGCACAGTCGTCTCCGATGTTTCGCAAATCGACTGATCGATCAAAAAAATCGTCTCGCACCGCGAAAAAACCGCCGTTATTATTTCAGATAACGGCAGTTTTTTTCAAAAAGGAATTGAAAAACACAAAAAGCTATGATATAATTATTTTGCAGTATTATGAAATCATATGCATGTAAGGAGAAATGATATGAGTATTTTATCAGAAATTTCCGAGAATTTGCAAAAAGGCAAAGCAAAAATTGTCAAAGAGCTTGTTCAGCAGGCGATAGACGAGGGCGTCGAACCCGAAAAGATCCTCAGCGAAGGTCTTTTGTCGGGAATGAGCGTCATCGGCGAAAAATTCAAGAATAACGAGGTTTACATTCCGGAGGTGCTCGTCGCCGCTCGCTCGATGAACATGGGCGCTCAGGTGCTGAAGCCATATCTTGCCGCGGGCAGTTTTACTGCAACGGGCAAGGTGTGTATCGGAACGGTGCAGGGCGACCTTCACGACATCGGTAAAAACCTCGTCAAAATGATGATGGAGGGCAAAGGGCTTGAAGTAATCGACCTCGGCACCGACGTTTCGCCGGAGACATTTGTTCAGACTGCCAAAGAGCAGGACTGCAGTATCATTTGCTGCTCGGCTCTCCTTACGACTACTATGGGCGTAATGAAACAGGTGGTGGAGGAAGCCGAAAAGGCGGGAATCCGCGACAAAGTAAAGATCATGGTCGGCGGCGCGCCTGTAACGCAGGAATTCTGCGACGAGATAGGCGCCGATTGCTACACGGCTGACGCGGCAAGCGCGGCCGACGCGGCAGTCGCGTTCTGCAAAGGATAAATGTAAAACCGAAAGGGAATACCGAAATGAAAAACGAAATGACGGGCGCGGAGCGCGTTCTCGCCGTTTTAGAGGGAAAAGAATTCGATAGACAGCCGATCACGGGTTGGCTTGAAGCCAATATGTACGACAAGATAAACGCCGCGTACGGCTCGACGCGCGCCATGGAAGATCATTATGAGTTTGACTTAAAACATCTTTTTTCAGGCGTGCGTTCCCATAACAAAGACCTTGTAAAAAAGCTTTGGGAAGAATACGGCGAGCTGTCGCCTGACGTCGCTGTGGAAAAGTATTCGCTTCTTTCGCCCGACATCCCGGAATCCTACGACAGACTGAAGAGCGAGCTTCAGTATCACAAGGCGCGCGGCCGCTTTTGCAGTGTTCAGACGCCGGGATTTTTTGAGCATTACAACGATATTTTCGGAATTGAAAATCAGCTCGCATATCTTATCATGTATCCCGACGAGCTTGAAGAGCTTTACGCTCGTCAGGAGGATTGGACGATCAGATTTGCGGGGCACTGCATCGACGCGGGAGTAGATATGATTCATATTTCGGACGACTGGGGCTCTCAACTTGACCTTATGTTCAACCCTCAGCTTTGGTACGATCTTATCTATCCGCATCTGAAACGGATAAGCGAGTTTGTTCATTCGCGCGGCGCGCATCTCAGCTTGCACTCGTGCGGCTGTATCAGAAAACTGCTCGACGGTATCGCCGACGTCGGTTTTGAGGTCGTGCATCCGTTCCAGGAAAACGCGAATATGCCGTTTGATCTCTGGCTTGATAATTATCAGGACAAATTCGCGCTTCAAGGTGGCATCAATGTGCAGAACGCGCTCGGTATTTTGCCGCAGGATAAACTTGAAGCGGAGATCAGACGAGTGTTCGGTATCATGCGAGGCAAGAGATGGATAGTCAACACCAGCCATTTTGTTCAGGCGCACTGCACGATGGATGACCTTGATTTTGCCTACAAGCTGATATATAAGCTCGCAAGAGAGTGACTTGAAAATGGAAAATAACTTTGAAAAAATGATCGCCGAGGTTATATCGCTCGGCGCGTTCAAGGCAAACATCATCGAAGCGAAAGACGTGTTTTTGGACACGTCTTTTCGTGATATTTGCGCAACTAACAGTTGTGGAGTGTACGGCAAGTGCTGGATGTGTCCGCCCGATATCGGCGAGATACACGAGCTGATGAAAGTTATACGATCATATACTCACGTGCTTGTGTATCAGACGGTCTCGCAACTTGAAGACAGCTTCGATATCGAGGGTATGCAGGCGGCGAAAAAGGATTT
>JAFXWT010000182.1 GCA_017542695.1 Clostridia bacterium | reverse complement strand
GCACTGTGTCGACGCCCGTTGTTTTCTTATCATCGGGCGGATTTACGAGCAAAACGTCGGGGCAATATCCGTCCATGACACGCCTGACTGTGTTTTCATCCGATATTTTCGACGCGAGCGCCGCCGCAACGGCGAACGCGAGCGTCTTCTTGCCGCTTCCCTCCGCTCCTGCGAAAAGATAAGCGTGAGAAAGCTTCCCCGCCTCGATCAGCGAGGAAAACATCGCAATATTCTCTTTGTTCCCGAAAATGCCCGAAAAACGATTCATCAGAATCTGACGGTTTTTTCGATGTCAAGTACAAATACCGTGGCGCCGCCGACGGAGATCGTCGTGTTCGCCGCGCCGTACATGTTCGTTCCCGGCATAAGCGTCGGGACGCTCTGCGTGCGCTTTTTGCTGTGCGTTTTGATTACTTCAAGCGCTTTTTCAACGTCGGTATCTTCTATTCCCATCAGGAACGTCGAGTTTCCGTTCATCAAGAATCCGCCCGTCGAAGATATCTTCGTCACATGGAATCCCGATGAGGTGAGCCCCGTGTTGACAAAATGCGCGTCGTCGTTGTTTACGATTGCAATTACGAGTTTCATAATAATACCTCCGCAACATTTGCTGATTGATGATATTATATCAAAAAAAATATAATATGTCAAATATTTTTTGCGGCGGCTGAAAAAATCATCCGCAAAAAACGAATGCGGATGATTTTTTATTTTTTCGGCTTGCTTTTGAATATAATGGAAAACAGATATCCGAATACTATTGCCGCGGCGATGCCGCCCGCGGTTCCCGTGAGCCCGCCCGTCAGCGCACCGACGAGTCCTTGCTCGTCTACGGCTTTTTTTACTCCGCCGGCCAGCGCATATCCGAATCCCGTCAGCGGCAAAGTCGCGCCGCATCCGGCGAAATCGACGAGTTTTTCATATAGTCCGACGCCGGTCAGGATAACCCCGAGAACGACGTACATCACAAGTATTCTCGCCGGAGTAAGCGACGTTTTGTCTATTAGTATCTGTGCGACAACACACAGCGCGCCTCCTACACAAAAAGCGCGTATGATCATTAAGGTAAATTCCATTTACCCCCTCCTTTTGTTAGTTATATGCACAAGATGCGCGATCCCAGGGATCGAATTTCCCTGTTTAATGCTGTCGGAATTCATAAGAGCGCCTGTCGCGGCAAAGAGGACGTTATTCAGTTCACCTGTTTTTATTTTATCGAGAATATACGTCGAAAAAACGCTCGCGGCGCACCCGCATCCCGAGCCGCCCGAATGAACGTCCTGCGTTTTGCGCCCGTAGATCAAAAGCCCGCAGTCATTATAGTTTTTCGTCATGTCGTACCCGGCGTTTTTCATGAAATCGCACAGTATCCCGTGGCCTTCCGCTCCGAGATCGCCTGTCAGGATAAGATCGTAGTCAGACGGATGTGTTTTCGTTTCTTCAAAGTACCGCGTAAAAGTGTCTATCGCCGCCGGAGCCATCGCCGCGCCCATGTTGTTTGCATCCTTAATTCCCTTGTCGACGGGTATCCCCGGCAAAACGTCGGTGATATACGGTCCGTCGCCATCTGACGACAGTATAGCCGCGCCTGCGCCGGTGACCGTCCATTGCGAAGTTTGCGGCCGCTGGCCGCCGTATTCGTTGGGAAATCTGAATTGCCGTTCTGCCGTACAGAAGTGAGACGACGTGACAACGGCGCACTTTTTGAAATATCCCGCGCCAGCCGTGAGCGACGCGATGAGCAATCCTTCTGTAAACGTCGAACAAGCGCCGTAAATACCGAGATACGCCGTCTTGAATCCGAGTATGCCGTACGTCGAACCGACGCATTGATTCAACAGATCACCGGCAAAAATGACGTCTAAATCTTTATTTTCGATCCTCGCTTTTGAAAGCGCCGTGTTGACGGCGAGGCGCTGCATCTCGCTCTCCGCTTTCTCCCATGTGCCCATTCCGAAAGTTCCCGTCGCGTCGTGAAGATCAAATTTGTCGCCGAGCGGTCCTTTGTGCTCCTTTTCGCCGACTACGGCGGCTCCGGCGATTATCGACGGCGGGTCAATAATTTTAATAACGCTCATTTTGCCGCTCCGAATAAAAAGTAGATAACGCCGTAAATTGCCGACGACATCGTTCCGAAAACGATGACGGGTCCCGCTACGGTAAACATTTTCGCGCCGATACCGAGTATGAATCCCTCGCTCTTGTCGTCGATCGCAGAGGCGACGACGGCGTTCGCAAAGCCCGTTATCGGAACAAGCGTTCCTGCGCCTGCAAAGCGTGCGATATCGTCGAAAACGCCGACCCCCGTCATAAATCCCGCCAGAACTATAAACGTGACGGGAACCAGAGTTTTCGTTATTTCCTCGCTTATTCCGAGATAAAGATACAAGTGAAAAAGCAACTCCGCCAGAGAGCACAGCGTCCCGCCGACGAGAAACGCGAAAGTCGAGTTTTTCAGCGTCGGCGATTTAGGCGCACGATTTTTTGCATATTTGGCATATGTCTTTTTGTCCGTATTCATAATTTCGCTCCTTTTTTTCGTTATTTTTCTCGTGCGTCGGGCGTTTATCCGCGGAAATAATTGAACATACGCCGAAAATTTCAAAAAATATTGACATTTTTCGTTTTTGTGATATTATATATGTAGTGATAATTCCGCCATGGCGGAAATCGTTACATAAAATCTTTTAGCGAGGAGAATGACTATGCCTTATGTAATTGATGCCGAAAAGTGCCTCGGTTGCGGTGCGTGTGCAGACGCTTGCCCCGTTGGTGCCATCTCCGAAAAGGACGGCAAATATGTTATCGATCCCGATGCTTGCATCGAATGCGGCGCGTGCGCAGGCAACTGCCCTGTTGAAGCTCCCGAACTTAAATAATCGGATCGTACATTTCATGGAGAAGACCGCAAACGAGCGGTCTTTTTCTTTTTTTTGAAATTCCCTTTCTTTTGCGATAAAAATATGGTAAAATACATATACTTATTATCCGAATGAAAAAATCGGAGGTAAGTATGACAACGCGACAAATATTTCCCGTTCTGCTCGGCGCGGATCTCAACTGTTACAGCGTCGCGCGCGCTTTTCATGAAGCATACGGCGCTTGCTCGCGCGTGTTCGGAAAAGACGAACTCGGTGCGATAAAACACTCAAAGATAGTATCTTTTTCAAAGATACCGCCGCTTGAAGAGCGCGAAACGGTGCTTCGGGTTTTGATCGATTTTGCCGTGTCAACGAATGAAAAGCCGTACATCATCAGCTGCACGGACGAATACGCTCTTTTTATAATCGAAAATCAGGACATCCTTTCAAAGTATTATATTTGCGAGTGCCCGAAAATCGAGCTGTTTCCTACAATTTCGGATAAAACCGAATTCTATCGAGAATGCGGGAGACTCGGCTTGCCGTATCCCGAAAGTGTCTTTGTTTCGTCGCCAAACGAGGCGGGCAAAGCGCGATATCTGCCGTTTGATTACCCCGCGATCGTCAAGCCGTCATGTTCTTTTGAGTATTGGAAGCACCCTTTTGACAGAATGAAAAAAGTCTACGTCGCGCGATCCGCCGCGGACGCGGAAAGGATCGTCGACGAGATATTCTCGTCGGGATACGATAAGCAGATTATTGTTCAAAAGATGATCCGCGGAGAAAAACAATATGTGGCGACTTGTTTTTCCGTTGACGGTGCTGTTCTGGCGCTGTCTGTCGGTCGTGTTCTGCTCGGCGAGATCACGCCGAAAGGCATCGGAAATCATGTTGCGATAATCACGGAACAAAACGACACGATCGAGTCTATGGTTACTCGTTTCCTCGACGCCGAAAAATACACGGGATTCTCGAATTTCGACATAATGTATGACGAAAACAAAGGTAAATATTATTTACTCGAGATAAATCCGCGTCAGGGACGAAGCAACTATTATATGAGCGCATCGGGAATGAACATCGCACGGCTTTATGTTGAAAAAATCAAGTATCCGCCTTGCGAAAACGAGATATTTTGGCATAGCGTTCCGACGAATATCGTCACCGAAAGATGCTCGTCGAGCGATGCGAAAAAGATAAAACAGATATCAAAAAACAAAAAATCTTTTTCTCCGCTGTGCTACCCAGCCGATATGCGCGACATTCGTCGGATAACATATCTTGCAGCGCATCATTTCGGGTTTTATCTCAAATATCGAGATTATGACAAACGGTAAAAAAACTCTCGGCATACTCGGCGGGATGGGACCGCTTGCAAGCGCACATTTCCTGCGACTTGTTTTGTCTCACACGATTGCGGAAAATGACGGAGATCACCTCGACATCGTAATGACGAGCCGCGCTTCGACGCCGGACAGAACGGCGCATCTTCTCGGTAGAATATCGAAAAATCCGCTTGACACATTAAAAATCGACATTGATACGCTTATATTGGGCGGAGCTGACGTGATAGCCGTTCCGTGTAACACGGTCATGGCATACTACGATGAGCTCTCGTCGTATTCGCCAGTTCCGATTCTCAATATCGTAAAGTTAACAGCCGAACGCGCCGCGCTTTGCGGCGCGAAAACAGTCGCCGTTTTAGCGACCGAAGGCACGGTAATGACCAACATTTATCAAAAAGAGCTTGACCGCCTCGGCGTAAAATGCGCGTTTCCCGACAAGCGCGTACAGAATATGATAAACAAGATTATATACCGAAAAATCAAGGCGGGAGTTTGCGAGGTAAATGAAATTTACCCATTATTCGACACTTTTCTGCACGCATCAGACGCGATTATTCTCGGCTGCACCGAGCTTTCAATGATCCGTCTTGACGGATACGAAAACAAAAAATACATAATAGATTCATCGTGCGTTCTTGCCGAAAAAGCGATCGTTTTATGCGGCGGCAAACTGAAGGATCTATAAATCAAGAGGTATTATGGCTACACTAAAAGAGATATCAACACGGCTCGGCATTTCAATCGACGACAGATCGTGCGATATTCCGATCGACGAAATCACCTGCAAATCGTCGGAAAGTCATTGCGGCGCGATATTTGTCGCGATAAAAGGCGAAAACGCCGACGGACATAATTTTATACCTGACGCATATCGCCGCGGCGCGCGCGTTTTTATTACCGATCGCCGCGTTTCCCTACCCGACGACGCGGTACAGCTTGTCGTCGATGATGCCCGCGCAGCGATGGCGATCGCCTCGGCGGCAGTGTACGGCGATCCGCAGAAAAAACTGAAAATCATAGGGGTCACAGGCACAAAAGGCAAATCGACCGTTGTACATATGATCAAAAAAATACTCGACCTATCGGGGCGAAAATGTGTTGCGATCAGCACCGTGGGAATGTATCTCGGGGACGAATTTCTGCCAACCGAGAACTCGACTCCGGAAAGCTGCGTTATTATGAAATTTCTGCGCCGCGCCGTCGATGAGGGCGCAGCGTACGCAGTCATCGAAGTGTCGTCGCAGGGCGTGAAGCAAAAGCGCGTGTCCGCGCTCGATTTTGATATCGGAGTGATTACAAACGTCTCGCGCGACCACATCGGAAAAGGCGAGCACAAGAGCTTTTCCGAGTATAAGGAATGCAAAAAATCGTTCATTTCTCGCGCAAAAACGAAAATTCTCAACTCCGACGATAAGTTTTTCCCCGAATTTGAAAGCGGCGAAAGCGTTGTTACATACGGGCTCGACTCGACTGCCGACATGACGGCGGAAAACGTAAAAACCGTGCGCCGAAGCGCAACATTTTGCTCCGAATTCGATTTTATCGCAGGCGGGATCAAAACGAAAATGACGATCGGCATTCCCGGAAGATTCGCTGTTTACGACGCGCTTGCCGCGATCGTCGCTTGCTCGTCTCTCGGCGTTTCGCCCCAAACGTGCCGCGACGCGCTTTCCGATTTCACAATGCCCGGTCGGTTTGAAAAGATCGACGTCGGGCGCGATATCGACGTTGTAATCGACTATGCTCACAACGGCGAAAGTATGAAGAACGCGCTCTTGTCGGCGCGCGAACTTGCGCGAGGCAAGGTGATATGCGTTTTCGGCTCAGTCGGAGGACGGACGAAAATGCGTCGAGCCGCTCTCGGCAAAGTCGCCGGAAAGCTCGCCGACGTGTGTATTGTGACGTCGGACAACCCGAATTTCGAAAATCCTCTTGACATTTGTAAAGATATAGTTATAAATATAAAGGGAGCGGAATATAAAGTGATCCCTGACCGCGAGAACGCACTGAAATACGCGCTCGACGTCGCCGAGGACGGAGATTTTATACTCATCTCAGGCAAAGGACATGAAAAATATCAGCTCGTGCGCGGGAAAAAACTCCCGTTTGACGAGCGCGAAATATTATCATCCCTGTCAAAAATAAAAACAAAGATATAAAAAGGAGCAAACCCATGAAAAAATTCATTCTTTCCGAAGGCGGAGAATTCCGCAAAATCAACCTTCACTGCCACAGCAAAGACTGCTCTGACGGCAGATTGACTCTTGCGGAACTCAAGGAATTTTATAAATCGCACGGATACGCCGCCGTAGCGTTCACCGATCACAACGTGCTGATCGACCACAGCGATATGTCCGACAACGAATTCATCGCCCTCACCGGCACTGAAATAAACTTCGACTGCCCGACCGATCCGAAAGACGCGCAGCGTTGCTATCACATCAACCTCATCGCAAAGAAACCCGACAACACTGCGCTTGTTTGCTACAATCCGAAATACGCTTTTATGGCAAGCAATAAGCCGTATCTTGCGACGCAAAAATACGTCGGCGAGCCGAATTTCGAGCGTGAATACACTTTCGAATGCGTAAATAAATTCATAAAAGAAGCAAATAATCACGGCTTCCTTACTACATATAATCATCCGCGCTGGTCGCTTCAGACTTGGGAAGATTACCACGGTCTCGAAGGACTTTGGGGATTTGAAATCAACAACGGCGACTGCTATCGCTATTGCGGACGGCAGGACGTGAACGAGGATATCTACGACTGGTTTCTCCGCCACGGAAAGAGAATCAGCCCGATCGCAGCCGACGACAATCACGATATTCGCCCGATGGGGCATCCCAAGTTCGACAGCGGTCTTTCGTGGGTAATGGCAAAAACAGAAAAACTCGACTATGCCTCAATAATCGACGCGCTTGAGACGCGCAATTTCTACTCGTCAAACGGTCCCGAGATATACGAATGCTACGTTGAGGACGGATATATCCATGTAAAAACATCGCCATGCGAGTTCATCCGCATCAACACGCAAGCGCGCGCCGTCAAGAGCGAATGCGGCGAAAAACGCGGCGAGGCGGTAACAGAATGCCACTTCGAGATACCCGAGGGCGCAAAATACGTTCGTGTCACGGTCACCGATTTCGACGGCTCGTCGGCTTGGACGAACGCGTTTTATGATCTGAAAGATTAAGATATCAAATAAAATGAAGAAGCGGTGAGAAAACCGCCCGTTTCAAACGACTAATTTGCAACAACGATTACGACGAATGATAAAAAAGGAGGTCAAAAATGAAAAAAACGATTTGTTTCTTTCTTGCCGTAATATTTCTGACGGCGACGCTTGCGTCGTGCCAGCTTTTCGAGCAGGGAGAAACGTCTTCGACAACTCCAAGCAATTCCATTGTTACAGAGCCGTCCACGTCGACTGCATCGACACAAACCACGCCGCAGTCGTCGGAAGCGATGACCGCCGCGCCGTCGACAGGGCAGACGTCGGAGTCTACCGCGACGGAGCCGACGACTGTCGTCACCGAACCGATCGCAACGACAGAGGATACGTCGTCGACCGTGCCGACCGCAACGACTGAGCCGACCGGCACCACTCAAGGTTCGGTCACTCCGATGCCGCCGCAAGGGGCGGGCGGGATATCCCTCACAAGCGTTGCCGATCTGTTCGATATCGTCAAAAACGGAGAAAATGCAAAAGCGATCAAGTATTTATCAGCATCACAAGAAAAATACAGAGTATATTTCAAAAAAACTTTCGGGCTCATTTCCGAACTTGAATTCCCTGTTTTCCCGACGTTTGACGGAAATATTGACATCTTGAGAGATGATTCGTCGATCCATATCTTCCCTCATGCGAACGACAGGTTTGAACTTATTTTTAATTTTGACTACGACGGTCGCACCGGCAATATTTTCATATTTACGCTTGACTGCGACGTATCGAATCAGAAGAATGCCGCGGCAAACGTCCTCGGTGAAACAAGGACGGTTTACTATAGTGAGCATTTCGGAGACAATAGCTTTTACACCAAGATGTATTTCAAATACAACGACGTTTGGATAGTGATGGACGTTCACGGTGTAAGTTATGAAAAAGCGATCGAATACCTCGAAAAGCTCGGCTTCGCTGATGTCAAGGACGCCGTTTACACAGCGGACAAGGGTCTGAAAAAGCAGTTAAGTGAAATATGCGTCCTTCCTACCGACATAGGATCTGCTTATGAGGACGACGACGCCGTTTGGTTTGCCGGCGACGCCAGCGACATTCAAAACAACCGCACAAGAGCGTTCGGGCTGAAAAATGGCGAAATATTTTTCGGCTTTGACGTTGATATCAAATATCGGTTCGACACGAAAAAAATAGCCCTCGATGTATTCGCGTTCGATACGGACGCGGAAACCGGCAACAGTATCGACGTAGATATAGCCGAACTCGGAAATTATTACAAATCACTCGGTATCGACGTTTGCTTTTGGAATGATAAACTGACGATCCTTCCCGATGTTGAAGATATCGAAATGCTCGAAAGCATGAAAATAAAAGATCACGAAAGTTATCGTATCGGATATTTTCTCGCAGCGTTGCCTTTGAATAACCCCGACAAATCAAAGCTCAACACCAATGACGGTTATAAAGTCGTTTTGAAAAAATGCAATTTCGGAGAAATAGCATTTGCAAAAAGCATTCTTCTCGAAAAAGGCGATGATTTCGACGAAAAAGACGTTGAACTTTTCGCCCGTGAGATAGAAAAAGCATATTGGAAAAAAGTTCTCGCTTACTACGGGATAAAGGACGAACAAATCGTTGGATATTCCGACTGTTCGTCGCCGATGGACATCATGACCGTCACGCTTGAGCTTGACGAGAGCCAGCTTGAAACGATGTCAAATATCGACGGATATATCACGCAGATAGCGACAGCTTCAAACGTTTTTGAATAATAAGAGTAAAATAAAAAGCCGCCACTGGCTGTGGCGGCTTTTTTATGCTTATTATTCACCATACCGGCGAGCGTTCCACTCGTCGTCAAAATACCCTTCAAGGCGCAGATCGGTAATTATCTTTTTGAAAATATCGGGGCGGAAAAGTTTTATCGCATAAATGATCCTTTCGTTTGCCGGCAATATCACGCATTTTCTTACGTTTTGATTGCGAATGCTTTTCTCTTTGAATTGTCCGAAGTAAATGCATTTTGCGTTTATCGGGCGTCTTAATCGACCTGTCCTTGCCTTTTGAATGGTGTTTGCCCACGATGTTGCGACGAGAAAATCATCCGAGTCTTTCCATTCGATAAAAACGTGTCTGTTCGATACCCCTTTTGACGATACGGACGAAACTGAATACGCGTTTTTATACCGCAAAAAATAAAACAGCCAAATTATAACGCCGACTCCGCAGAACAAAAGGGACAGCGGGTTTTTTGTAGCGATCAATACAAGAATTCCGATAGAAAAAAACAAAATCGGAAAATAAAGCGTATACCAAAAAATCTTCGGGCAAGCAAGCGTTCTGAACGTTTTCATTTTTTCGCATCCTTTTTCATCACGCATCAATCATAAAGATCGGAATCCCATCTGCTACCAAAATGGCTTTCAAGCTTCATTTCATTTATTATTTTTTCGTACAGCTCGGGACGATAAAACTTTATGGCATTAAGAACTCTTTTGCTCGTCGGTAGAATAACGCACTCTTTTACATTCTGTCGGCGAATGCTGTTTTCATTGAAATGGCCGAAATAAATGCACATTGTTTTTGGAGGTCGCCTATTTATTCCGGTATAGTTATACTTGCCTGTCTTAAACCACGACGTCGAAACAATGAATTTATTTGTACTCACCCACTGTATGCTGATATGTCTGTTTGATATTCCGTCCGATGTTATGCGCGAGATCGAGTATGCGTTTCCGAATTGAAAAAACATATTGAGCCAAACAAAAGCAGCTGCAACAAAAAACAAATTCGGAACCGAACTTTTTGTCAAGATCAACATAATTATTCCAAGCACGAAAAAGAAAAGCGGAAAAAGCAAAGAAAGCCAAAATATCTTCGGGCAAGCAAGCGTTCTTATGGTTTTCATGTTATCTTATACCTCCATAACCTTTCCCTGTCCTCTTTTTCGGCGTAAGCGATGCCGATGCGCGGCGAAACGTCAAATTCCGGTGTCTCTTCCCTGTCCTCGATCCAAAGATCGCTCGGCGACGCGCCGGTAAGATCGCACCTGTTCTGAGCGCGGGTGATTCCGAGCGCTTTTGTCAGCTTTCCGGGACCGTTATATTCCCCCGCGCCGCGGATGAGCACAGCATCGGGATGTCCCTCGTTCCCGGAGACAACGTTCAGCATATCGTACATTCCATAGCAAAGGTAGATATAAGCAATTCCGCCGCGCTCGTACATCGGCTCGGTTCGTTTCGTTTTTCCTTTGTGCGCATGGCACGCGGTGTCCTCCTCGCCGTAGTACGCTTCGGTCTCATTTATCACAAGACGGCGAACAGTGTCGCCGTCTTTAACGCATAATACGCAACCGAGCAAGCGCGATGCGAGCTCGTATGCGGGCAAAGTGAAGTCTATCATCAGTACTGCCACTCGGGCTTTACATAAAAGTCCGATTTCGGTTCAAGGACGTTGAATTTGTGGCCTTCGTCCGTGATCTTGTCTATACTGTCGAAGATGTTGTCCCACGAGAAAACCGACTCCGGCAGGTTCATGAATTCCATCACTTTTTCGGTTGATGCGGGCGCTATCGGATGAGCAAGCACCGTCGCCGTTTTGACCATGTGGATCGAGTCGATGACCGCCTGATCGAACGCCGCTTTGTCAAACGCATCGTTAAATGGCTTGAACAGCGCGGATATTTCCTTGTTTATAAGGCGGAAATACTCCTCGAGAGTGTTCATCACAAGGTAAAAGCTTTGTGTCGCCATGTGGTTTTCGACTTTTATTATTGCCTCATCGGCAGCCGCCTTGACGCTCTCGCTGATATCTCCGCGCGGCACTGTCTGATCTCCGTCGTTAAACTTCTGGAACGAATAGAACAGAGTGCGCGTCGCGCGGTTTAAGAGATTTGTGAACATACTCCACTCTTTCTGCGCGGGGTCGGGAGACGTATCGTTTTTATTCGGATTATACGGCTTCGGTTGGAATGGCACATTCTGGACGCCGAGACCGAGCCCGAGGAAATGAGCGCGGAGTTGCTCGGCGCTGTAATGCGTCAGAAGCTCCTCCGCCATCGGCGGCTTGATTTTGCCGCTGCTGCTGGCTTTTGTGTTGAAGAAAAGCAAGTGTTTGTTTGCAATTATGCGCGGCATTTTGAACTTTTTATCGTAATAACCGCCCTCGTTTATCGCCTCGAACATTCCCATCTCGGCAAGGTGATAGAAATATATGTTGTCTTCTCCGATGAATTGGTAAACGATTGCGTCGTCGTCGCACCACCAATCTTTCCACTCGGCTTTGTCGTGACCGATGCTTTCGAGATATGTTTCGGTAAACGAGATCGGCGCCCAAAGCGACTCCGGCCAGACCCAGAACGTCAGCCCTTTCACGCCGTCGTATTCGGGAACAGGCACGCCCCATTCGATGTTACCCGAGAGTCTGAATGGGACGAGCGTCTTGCCTGTACGGAAACGGATGCCGTTTTCGGAAAGGATCTCGCACGCCGCCTCTCTGTCGGAAAGCTTCTCAAACACGACGCGGAGCATCCCGCGCGTCTCCTCCTCCTCATATTTGCAACTGAACGACGCGAGTTTTTCCTTTACCGTGTCGGCAAATTCGTTCTTCGTGTATATGATCGGATTTTTGAGGAATTCGCGGCAAGCAACGGACGTCGTCTTTCTGAGATTTTCGTTTTCATCCTTGTCATCCATCATTTTTATGAGGAAGTCCATATATTTTTCAAGATCGAAATACCAGTTTTCGACGAGACGAAGCGTCGGACGCTCGCCCGACAGCGTGCTGATAGGGGCAATCAGCTCCTCAGGAAAATACTGATGACCGAGCGAACATTCGTCGGCGTATCCGACCTCGGATTTGCATCCGTCGATCGGGCACCTGCCCGTGACCTGACGGCCGTTTAAGAACGTCTGATATTTTTCGTCATAGAACTGCTTTGTCGAGAGCTTTATAAGCGCGCCCGACTTTGCGAGCGCCGCAAAGAATTCGGCGCTGTATTCGGTGTGCATCTTTCCGCTCGCGCCGAGCGCCGAAGCGGCGAACAGCGACGGCGAGATATAATACTCGTCAAGAGTTCTCTTCTGCTTGTCGTGGTTCGACTGCACAAAGTCGAGTATCGAGCCGT
>JAFXWT010000019.1 GCA_017542695.1 Clostridia bacterium | reverse complement strand
GAACCCGAGCCCTCGAAATAGACGCCGGTCGTGCCGGTCGATGCCAAGAACTTGATATCGTTATAAATGTTGAAGATATTCGGAGCGGGAGTGAGATAATATGTGTAAATGCAGCTGTAATACCAGATCTGAATATTGTTGGTCAGCTCCGTCCACTTGAGATAGTAATCTACGTCGTCGACGTTCGAGCTCGGCGTCTTCGACCCGTCCCAGTTTACCTGGTCAAGTCTCGGGTTGCCGCCCGCCTCGGCGCAAAGCTCGGTGTGATCGTAAGGATGGTTGTTGCATCCGCCGATGCAGTAGCATACGCAGATCGTGTCTCTGGGTCTTGTGTACTTCGGAGGACGCCTTGCGTCCCAGTAGGCGATGGTATAGGTCTGGATTCCCGGGTACAGGTCGTTCATATGCTCGTCAACGCGGTTTGCAAGTCTGAAGACCGTACCGGAGATACTTCCTTCGATCTCATAGACCGCTTTGCAGTTTGCGCACTTGCAGAAATCCGTGTTATCGTTAGGCGAGCAGGACACCATCGTATACGTTTTACCGAGTACGTCGTTGCCGACCCTCTCGCCGTTCACGATCGTCCCCCAGGTCTTGCGGTCCTCGACAAGCCATGTGTTGAATTCGATGATCTTCTGATAAGTCTCATCCTTTGTCAGACAGGGCTGTGTATTGTGGAGCCCCTGAGCCTCGATCCACGGATTGTCGTAAGCGTGCTCAATGCCCGCCATCTGATAGGCGTAGGAGTGCGCGTGGATATAAAGCGTCGTATCGCGCCAGCCGTACTCGGCGGACGCCGCGGCGTTGCAGTCGTTTATATGAAGAGGTGAGAAATTGGTGTTCGATCTGCCGACCTGCGATATCGCTCTGTACTTGACCGTCGGCACAATCGACTCGTCGTACCCCTCGGGAATGACGGCGTTTTCGGATTCGTAAAGGTAGACGACGTCTCCGTTTTCCTCGCCCTCCGACGCGTTTCCGTCGGAGATAAGAAATCTGTAGCCGACGAATTCCTCAAGGATGTGGTACGCGGCGTATACCGCTCCGCGCTGATGATCCTTCGGCCCGCAAAAGATCGAAAGATCTCCGTTTTCCTCCACTCTCACCTTGAAGCCGTCGGAGCCGAGTCCGTATTCATCGTCGTTGTCGTGATAGAAAACTATCTTACATCCGTCGACGGACGGATCGTCCGTCTTATTCATTCGGTATCCGCACGCTTTGTTGATCCGGCTGATCAGCACGTCCGCGCCTTTATTGACGCACGGATCGGTATCGGGAGTTACGACGACGGTATATCTTGCGATATTCCTCTTTCCTATCGAGATCGATGAGACCTTGTACTTTCCGTCCTCGTTGTTCCCTTCGAGCTCGTCAAGCCCCGCGATATAGCGGCGCACGGTGAGAACGTCCTTCATCGACACCTCGTCGTCCTTCACGACGTCGGCGGCGACGGTATCGATATCGCGCTCCTCTTCAAGTCCCGCTATATAGCGCCTCATAAGAAGCACGTCTTTCATCGTCACGTCAAGGTCGTCGTTCGCGTCTCCGAGCAGATATCCGTAGGTCGCGCCCGCGCCCGTCGGCAAAACCGAAACGACGGCGGCGATCAGCATCGCGGACGTCAGAATGATCGAAAGGAGTTTTTTCATACCGCATCTCCCTTAATGATATTTTTACATTATAATTATATCATATAAACGTTCTTATTTCAAGTAAACATTTTGTGAAGCAAAAAAGCGTGGTTTCCCACGCTTTTTGCTGTTGTAATCAGATTATCAGCCCGCG
>JAFXWT010000181.1 GCA_017542695.1 Clostridia bacterium | reverse complement strand
TCGGCGATACCCGCCGCTGCCGTTACTCACGGCTACGTCTGGGGAGACGCGAACGACGACAGCGATCTGACAATGAAAGACGTGCTCCTTTCAAGGCGCTATATCGCCGGACTTGAAGAAGATGACAACATATTCTTCAAAGCTGCCGACGTCGTTGCGGACGACGATATTAACGCGAAGGACGTTCTCAAGATGAGGCGCGTGATCGCCGGACTTGACGACAGCGATGAAAACAACACCGACGGAAAATACAAGGTGGATGAACTGAAGCTCGGCGGACACAATATCGCGAGATTCACGATAGTTTATCCCGGAGAGTCCGACCTTACCGACGCTTGTCTCACTTCCGTTGAATTTGCGGCAAAGGAAATGAAGAAATTCGTAAAGGAAGCGTGCGGGATCGCGCTCAATATCGCGTACAGCGAGGACGAAACGGTCTCCGGATATAAGATCGAGTACTCGTTCGACGAAGAACTCGGCAAGGAGGGCTTCAAGCTTGAAGCCTCCGATGACGGCGATTTCAACATCGTCTGCGGCACGCGCCGCGCGGCGGTGTACGCGACCTATACTTTCCTTGAAAGCATCGTCGGCTACCGCTTCCTCACGGACAGCACAACATATCTTTACAAAGCGTCCGTGATCGACGTTCAGACCGGATTCGTCGAAGAAGAACAGCCTCTCGTAGAGTACCGCGGCATCGGCACTCACATAGGCAAGTATTTCCCTCAGCTGAAAGTCAACGCGTCGGACGGCGGCGCGGACGTCGCTTCCAAAAACAGCGATGAACAAGAATATCGCGCGTATAATATCGGCGGCGCGGTAGGCACAACGTACATCCACGCGCACTCGTTCGTTTATTTTGAAAGAGGGTTTGAGCACAGAGACGATGACGACCTCGACTCCGTTGCGGGCGGCACGCAGCCCTGTATGACGAGTGATAAAACGTTCGAGAATGCCATCGACTTTATGTATAAACAGGTCGCGTGGCGTACCGAGGGCGGGCAGATCCCCGGATTCCACTATACACAGATCTCCTGCTCGGCAAACGATAACGGAAATTACTGCCAGTGCGCGAATTGCAAGAGGGTTTATGCAGAAGAAGGCTCTGTTTCCGGCGTGCTGATCAGGCTCTGCAACAGAGTTGCCGACAAATTCTGCGCCGACTATCCGGATCTCGATATCTATACCGCGGCTTACGCCGGAACTCACGTTCCGCCGAAAATGTCAAAGCCCGATCCGCGCGTATGTATCTGCTTCTGCTGCGTCGGGTGCAACAATCACTCCCTGCGTCATCCCGAGGAATGCATCGCTAGCGGAGGCAACCCCAGACTCAAGACGACGCTCGGATACGGCGGCGCCGAGGTCAATCAGAGCAACGCCGACTGGATGGGATTTATCAAGGGATGGCTCGAACTCACCGACAACGTGTACTTCTGGTACTACACCGATAACTTCTCGTTCCATGTCAGCCCCGCACCGAACCTCTTCAACTTCTGGGACGATATCAAATATCTGACCGAGCTCGGAGTGAAAGGCTTCTACCTCGAGGGCGACGCGGATTACGTCAACTTCACGTTCGAGCAGCTCCGCAACTATCTCATGGCGAAGATCATGTGGGAGCCGGAGATGAGCGAGGAGGAATACGTCGCACTGATGGACGAGT
>JAFXWT010000180.1 GCA_017542695.1 Clostridia bacterium | reverse complement strand
CGGAGAGCCATAGCAGTCGGTTCCCGAAACGAAGATCACGTTTTCGCCACCGATGCGGTCGCGCAGAAAGCGCGCGAAGCAGTCGGCATGAACGAACACGCCTCCGACGTGCCCGAAGTGAAGCTCCTTTGAGCCGTACGGCATTCCCGCCGTAATAAGCGCTCTTTTGGGAAAAACCGGTCTTTCCATATTATTTGAGTCTCCTTATCTGATATGAAATTCTTTCTCTGACCTTTTCGCCGCCGAGCACCTGCATCACCGAGTACATATCGGGCGAATTCTGCTTACCTGTCACTGCGACGCGAATGAATGCGCTGATATCCCCGACGTGTCCTCGGTAAGCGTCGGGATTTGCTTTGTATTCCTTAGTCTCGCGGGCAAAGCCAAGCGCCTCCGCAACGTCCTTGATCTTGTCGAACCACGCGGTCTGATCGTCTTTTTCATCGAACACGGCGAGATATTTTTCGAGCGCCGACGCGATAGTTTCCTTGTCAAAGTTTTCGGGATATTCGCCCTCCGGGTTGTAGTATTTATCAAAGAAGAAGCCCATATATCCCTTGACCTCGCTCCACAGCGCGAAGTCCTTGCGCGGCTTGTTTCCGCCGCGTCCGATCGAAAGCGCCGCTTTCGTAAAGTCGGGGGCGTGCGTAAATTCGTTCAAGAACTCTTTGTCAAATTCCGCCGCCCACGCGGCGACTTCGTCGTATACTTTTTCCGCGCTCATTCGGGAGATGATGTTTTTCGATACGTCGGAGAGCTTCGCAATGTCGAACAGCGAGCCCGCGGCGTTCATTTTCTTCGCCGAGAACTTGAAATCGTCGATCGGCGCGTCCGGATTAGCTCGCCGCCAATCCTCGAAATTGGAATTGAGTATCGTTAAAATGTACTCGACGACGCTTTCCGTCGGATACCCCTCCGATTTGTAGTACGAGAGCGCAAGCTCGGGGTCTTTGCGCTTTGAAAGCTTGCGCTTTGACGTGCCGTCCATCTTCATCAGCGTGCCGATGTGAACATATTTCGGGAGTTTATGCCCGAGCGCCTGGAAAAGTTGAATGTGGAACGGAAGACTCGCCAGCCATTCGTCGCCTCGAACGACATGCGTCGTACGCATTAAGTGATCGTCGACAGCGTGCGCGAAGTGATACGTCGGTATTCCGTCGCTTTTGAGCAGAACGTGGTCGATATCGTTTTCCGTGATGTCGACTTCGCCCTTGATGAGGTCGTTGTATTTGAACTTGTGCTCGATACTGCCCGTCGAGCGGAAGCGAAGCACCCATTTTTTGCCCTCGGCAATGGCGGCCTCGATGTCCTCGATCGGTCTGTCGCGCCATTTCGCCCACTTGCCGTAATAGCCGAAGTTGGCTTTTTCGGCCTCCTGCTCATTGTGGAACTGTTCAAGTTCTTCCTCGGTGCAAAAGCAAGGATACGCCTTTCCCTCTTTGACGAGTTTTTTGGCGTACACGTGGTAGATAAACGCTCTTTGGCTCTGCTTGTATGGTCCGTACGCGCCCTTGTCGCAGATCTTTCCGTTTTCGTCGAGAGCCGCGCCCTCGTCGAAGATTATCCCGTAGTGTGAGAGCATTTCGATAAGCATTTCGGAAGCGCCCGCGACCTCGCGTTTTGCATCCGTGTCCTCGACGCGCAGATAAAGCACGCCGCCGCTCTGGTGCGCGAGACGCTCGGACGTGAGTCCCTGCATTATATTTCCGAGATGAACGAATCCCGTCGGGCTCGGCGCAAGGCGCGAAACGATAGCCCCTTCGGGAAGGTTTCTCGGCGGATAGAGCTTTTCCATATCTTCGACCGTTTGTGTGACGTTCGGAAAAAGCAGCTCGGCAAGTTTTTCGTAGTCGATCGTGTTCATTTTATATTGTCCTTTCGGTTATTATTCAGTGTCCGGGGTAGATCGTCTTGCCCTTGATCTTTTCTTTCAGAGCGGCAAGCGACTTTTGAAGCGCCGCGCCGTCGCCCGTTGGCAGATCGCTGCGCCCGCATCCGCCGTCAAAGAGCGTATCGCCCGTAAAAACGGCGTCGCCGACAAAGTAGCAGACGGAACCCGCCGTATGTCCCGGCGTGTGCATAACGCGGATATCAATGCTCCCGATTTTTATAACGTCTCCGTTTTCGACCGTTTTTGCGTCTGAACTTTCGATTAAATCGCGTCCGAAAAACAGGCGCGACACATTGAGATAGCCGTCCGATATCATCGGCTTGTCAAGCACGTGGATATAAACGTCCGCGCCCGTCAGGCGCACGAGTTTATCAAGCGCGCCGATGTGATCGAAATGCCCGTGTGTGAGAAGAATCGCGCGGATCGTAAGACCCGCGTCGTCAGCCGCGCTAAAAATCTCGCCTGCGTTTTCGGCGGGATCGACAACGAACGCGTCTTTTCCGTCGCCAACAATATAACACTTTGTTTCAATCGGCGGCAAAAGCAGAGTTTTTACTGTAAAATTCATAAAACTACATCTTAATTAAAATTTACATTACATTTTACCACATTTTTTCGGCATTATCAATATTTTGGCGAAAAAAAGTTCGGATTTTGAAAATAATGTTGATATCCGAATGAAATAATGATATAATAAAAAATCAGGAGGTGCAACGTGGAAAAGATAAATATTCGCGGGCTTGAATTCGCAAATATCACGCGCGTGGAAGCGGCGACGCTTGCAGCGGCCGCTCTGTCGAAAGACAGCGTTACCACCGTCTTCACGCCGAACGCCGAGATCGCATATAACGCGAGCCGCGACGAGGAGTTTATGAAGATACTTCGAAGCGCGGACATCTTGCTCCCCGACGGCGCGGGAGTCATAAAAGCATCGAACATTCTCGGTACGCCGCTGCGTGAAAAAGTCGCGGGCGTCGACTTCGGCGCGGACGTTGCGAAAATCTGCGCCGAAAACGGATATTCCGTCTTTCTGCTCGGCGGAAAACCCGGCGTTGCCGAAGCGGCGGCCGAAAAATTGACCGAACGCTTTCAGGGACTTAAAATCGTCGGAACGAACGACGGGTATTTCGATAAGATCGGCGCCGAAAACGACGGCGTCATTGAAAAGATCAACGCTTCGCGCGCCGATGCTCTGTACGTATGTCTCGGCTCGCCCGCTCAGGAAAAATGGGCGTGCGAAAATAATGGAAAACTCGATACAGTGCACCTTGTCTGCTGTCTCGGCGGCAGCATCGACGTATACGCGGAAAAGGCGAAACGCGCGCCGGAATTCTTCATCAAAACAAACACGGAATGGCTGTACCGCTTGATTAAAGATCCGAATAGACTCGGACGGATGCTCGTCATTCCAAAGTATCTCCGCGACACAAAAATATACAAGAAAAACATGGGTAAATAAAATTTACCTCGGAGGAATATATGAAATACACTGCAAAACAATATGTTGATCTGATGTCGTATGCAGGCGGTGTGCGCCCGATGTTTTCCGAGTTATTCGGTCCTATCATCGGGCTTGACAATGAGTGGCGCGCGCAGGGCGCGACGGAAGAAATGATAGCGATGCGCGGCTTTGCATTCGACTACGTTCCGTACTATCAGCTCGGCGAACTCGACTCGATCCATCGTCCGAAAGACATTGTGATCGAAGACAGCGCCGACTACTACATATTCATAGACCACTACGGCAGAAAAATGAAAATGGCGAAAGCCACAGCGACCATTCCCTTGCCCCAGACTTATCCCGTCGAAACTATGGACGATTGGCTTAAAATCAAGCATATGTTTGAATATTCGGACGAGCGCATCACAGATGATATGATCGAAAAAGCGAAAAAATTTCAAAGCGAAGGTACGCTTATAAAATCCGAAATTCTCGGCGGGTTCGACATTCTGCGCGAGCTGATGGGCGAGGTCAACTGCTGCGTCGCCTTCTACGACGACGAAGAACTAATCCGAGATATTCTCGGCACGATTTCCAAAACGAACGTGAAAGTACTTCAAAAGATCACAAAGCACATAACAATAGATCAGCTTTCAATACACGAGGATATGGCGGGCAAAACCGCGCCGATGATCGGCCCGAATCTCGTCGAAGAATTCTTGAAACCATATTATCTCGCATCTTGGGACATCGTGCGCGAGAGCGGCACGAAACTGTTCTGTCAGGACAGCGACGGAAACATGAACCCCGTCATAGATTCGTTTATTGAGTGTGGGGTAAATATTTTTTACCCTTGCGAACCTGCGGGAAATATGGACATCGTCAAGCTCCGAGAGAAATACGGCCACAAGATCGCGTTCCGCGGAGGCATTGACAAGCATATTCTGCGCCGCACGAAAGAAGAAATAAAAGCGGAGATCGACTACAAGATGCAGCCGATGATGAAGGAAGGCGGCATCGTGTTCGGGCTCGACCACCGCATCACGAACGGCACGCCGCTTGAAAACTACATATATTATGTCAACTACGCCCGTGAGAAGCTCGGACTCGAGCCGTACGAAAAAGCCGAAAAAGGTTGGGGACGAATGGCGTTCTGACGTTTGTATTTGAAAATTTGCCTTTCCCTATTTACAAAATTAAAAAAATACAGTATAATACAAGACGGTTTGAAAAATTTGAAGGATGGTGTTTGAATGAGACGCAGAGTTTTAGTGATCGGCGACAGTTTTATGAATTTGCAGATGAGCGTTCCCGGAGCGGTCAAGACGCTTGAAACGGTATACGGAGACAGTTACAGTTTCCACCCGAGCGGAGAATCCGCCGTGTCGGCTATAACAGCGGCAAAAAGCGGCGCGGATTGCACGCTTTGCACTCGTCTCGGCGACGATTTCAACGGCGAAAAACTGTTTGATTATTACAAGGCATGCGGGATAGACCCGACGTTTATCAGAAAGATCCCGAACGCGCAGACAGGCATCATCTTCACCGCTTACGACAACGTCAGCAACGTGTCGTATGTGACAAAAGGCGCGAACGCGCAGCTTTCAAAATCCGACATTGACGACGCTTTTTCGTGTTTCCCCGACGTAATGCTCATTCCGCACGACTACATAGCAGTACGCGACAGCCGACAGCTCATGACGCGCGCGGACTCCGCGACGACCGAAATAGACAAGCGTATCGGCGACGTGCGCGATTTTCAGACGGTAACGATGCCGCAGTCGTCGCACCCCGAAAACCTCGCTCTGTACGCGATAAACAAGGCGATCGAGCGCGGAGTCGAAATGGTCGTCGAATACACCGACACGACATCCCTTCTGCCGCTCGACAAGGTCAGCGGGATAAAAATCATCGTTATTTCCGAAGAAATGCTCAAAAAAGTAACGGGGACCGCGCCGATATCCATCGAAAAAACGCTCAGCGCCCTGCTTTCCTTCTCATCGAAGATACATGCGAAATACTACGTCGTTCAAAAAGGAAACGATCGAACGTTCGTTTATGACGGCATTCATTTCGAGATACCGCAGGCGCCTGCTGTCGTCGCCGCGCTCGCGCATCAGGATTATCAGTATATGCATAAGACTTATACCGGCGCGATGATCGGTGAGTACCTCAATTCCCGCGACATACTTAAAGCGTGCAAATACGCGCAGATAGTCAGTCTTATGACGCGCGCGCCGATGGGTATATTCCAGCACGTGCCGAGCCGCGCACAAGTTGAGGAATTTCTCTCCAAGCACGGTCTTTCGATAGATACGATATGACAAAACATGAAAAACTGCTCGGCGTCGACTTCGGCGCGGCGCGCACGGGACTTGCACATTCCGACGATCTCGGCATATACGCCATCGGGATGGGCAATATCAAAAGTTATAACGTCGAGCGCGCGGCGGAAGACGTCGCCAAAAAAGCGGAAGAGATACACGCCGACAGAATAATCATCGGCAAGCCGATAAATATGGACGGCACGGAGGGCGAAAAAGCGCGGCTCTGCGTTGATTTCGGTGTTCTCGTGTCAAAACACACGTCGATACCGATAGAGTTCTTTGACGAGCGATTGACGACCGTCATGGCGCATCAGATACTCGGCGATTCGGGTATAAAAGCGAAAGACAGAAAAAACGTCGTTGATTCCCTTGCCGCCGAACTTATCCTTCAAGGATATATGGACAAGCAAAAGAACAAAAATTCAAAATAAAGAGGACATTATGGAACAATCAGCAAAAACAATGGAAAAGATCGTCGCCCTTTGCAAAAACCGCGGTTTCGTTTTCGCCGGATCCGAAATATACGGAGGCCTTGCTAACACATGGGACTACGGTCCGCTCGGCGTCGAAATGAAGAACAACATCAAAAAGGCGTGGTGGAAAAAGTTCGTTCAGGAGAGCAAGTACAACGTCGGTCTTGACTCAGCCATTCTCATGAACCCTCAGACTTGGGTCGCGTCGGGACACCTCGGCGGCTTTTCCGATCCGCTCATGGACTGCCGCGAATGCAAGGAGCGTTTCCGCGCCGACAAAATAATCGAGGACTACTGCGCCGAAAAAGATATCACGCTCGACAAACCCGTCGACGCGATGTCACAGGCGGAGATGAAGCAGTTCATCGAGGACAACAACGTGCCCTGCCCGTCGTGCGGCAAGCATAATTTTACCGATATACGCCAGTTCAATCTTATGTTTAAGACGTTCCAGGGCGTTACTGAAGACGCAAAAAACACGGTCTACCTTCGTCCCGAAACGGCGCAGGGCATTTTTGTCAACTTTGTCAACGTACAGCGCACAACGCGCAAAAAACTCCCGTTCGGTATCGGTCAGATCGGCAAATCGTTCCGCAACGAGATCACGCCGGGCAACTTCATTTTCCGCGTGCGCGAATTTGAGCAGATGGAACTTGAATTCTTCTGCGAGCCCGACACCGACCTCGAATGGTTCGCATATTGGCGCGGCTTCTGCCGCGATTGGCTCCTTTCGCTCGGCATGACGGAAGAACACCTCCGCCTGCGCGACCACGATCCGAAGGAGCTTGCATTCTACTCGAAGGTGACGACGGACTTTGAGTTCCTCTTCCCGTTCGGCTGGGGCGAGCTTTGGGGCATTGCCGACAGAACGAGCTACGACCTCACTCAACACCAGAACGTTTCGGGCAAAGATCTGACATATTTCGATCAGGAAAAGAACGAAAGATACATTCCGTTCGTCATCGAACCGTCTCTCGGCGTTGAGCGCTCGTTCCTCGCATTTATATGCGACGCATACGACGAGGAAGACCTCGGCGACGGCGATATGAGAACTGTACTCCACCTTCACCCGATGCTTGCACCGTTCAAAGCCGCTGTCCTTCCCCTCTCAAAGAAACTCTCCGACAAGGCGATGGAGATACACAACGATCTCGCTAAATATTTCCCGACCGACTTCGATGAAACGGGTTCGATCGGAAAACGTTATCGCCGTGAGGACGAGATCGGCACGCCGTTCTGCATCACGTACGACTTCGATTCGGAAAACGACGGCTGCGTGACCGTCCGCGACAGAGATACGATGCAGCAGGAACGCATCAAAATCGAGGACCTTCGCTCATATATCGAAAAGAAAATGGAATTTTGATCATAAAACGCAAAAAAGCTCCGCTGCGGCGGAGCTTTTTTGTTTTATCGAATTTTATTTTTCGCTTGTTTTCATCTGCATGACGTTCCATGTGCCGTCGAGCGACGAGAGCGCGCCTGCGTTTCCGAATACGCAAACGGAGTTCTCATCCGCCATTTTTTCAAACAGATCGGCGAGAGCGGCGATCTCTTTTTTCGTCGTCGCGAGCATTTCGCGGCGGATGCGGAGTCTGTCGTCGTAGCTGACGCCAGAAAGCATATTGCTGTCGGCGACGGCGCCTTCGTCAGACGGTGTGCGGAGCGGCTCGGTCGACGAGATCGTGCTGATGATGTAATTCTCGATATTCTCGTCGCTCTTGCAGAACTCACGGATAAACGACGCTGTGTTCTTATATGTCTCAAGAGAATTGAGCGGGTTCGGATCGCGGTACGAATGGAACGTCACAGTTCCCGTTTCGCTCGCTCTGAATCCGCATCCGTAAGCGCCGCCTTTCACACGCACCTCATTCCAGAGATATCCGTACGAAAGCACGGACGAAAGCACTTTCAGCGCGCCGGAGAATTCTTTTCCGTAAGAAACGAGGTTTCCGCCCGACGCTGCAAACGAAATTCCCGCGGGGATGAGCACCGCTTCTTTTCTCTTCTTTCCGTCGAGCGCGACAGTCATATATTCGTCCTTGCATGCGTCTCCTTCGGGTAAGATCGACGCAAAGCCGAACCCGTTATTGTCAATTTCCGTCGCCGTCTGCGACATCATAAGGCGCGATCTGACGAAGATCTTATCCATCGCTTTTTTCGCAAAATCCATGAACTCTCCGATCTTGTTGTCAAAATCTGTGCTGAATTCGTTGAGCATGCGGAAGAAATCGAAACCTGACGTTTTTTCGCTGACAGCGGACGCTGCGGAAACGCCGATGAGCGTGCGGCGCGTCGCATATCCGTTGCCGCGTCCGAGGATGCTCTGATTCATTCCCTCGATCGTCTGGAGCAGCAGCTCTTTGATCTTGCCGCCGTCGTCAAACAACGTATTTCTCATTATTTCCGTCAGGATTTCAACGGCACGCGGCACGCGGGCTTCGAGCGCGCTGAACGATACGCGCACATAAACGCGGCAGAGTTCGGGGTGATCCTTGACGCTGTAAATGTCGATGACGAAGCTGTGCGAGCCGATGTTCTTTTTGATCTCTCTTGTCAGCTCCGTGACAGTGTAATTCTTTGTCGGGAGATCGCCGAGAAGATCGACAGCGAGCGCCAGTTTCGGCATATCTTCGAGTTTCATGTCGGCGATCGAAAAATACATTCTGCCGTGAACGACTCCGTTCGACGCAACGGGGTGATACATAACCTTGACGCCGTTATAATCCTTGATCTCGGTATCAGTCCACTCCGGCTTGTCGGAAACGTCGGAAAGCGAGAGCACGGGGAGCGTCGCGTGTGCCTCGGGCGAATCGGGCTCGTTTTGCCATTTGTCGAGCGCGGCGTTTTCGGAGATAAATCTCTCGGTATCGGCGTCGCTCCACGATTTTTTGGTTTTTTCGAGGCGCTTCGCTTCTTTCGCGCGTGTCTCGTCGCCCTTCGTCTTCGACGGACGGAGATAAAACTCCGCTACTCCGTCGTCGTCGAGGAACAACTCCTCGATGAGTTTCTCGAAATAATCCGTTTTAAGCTCTGCGCGAAGCTCGTTCAGCACGTCGTTGCTTTCAAGATAAAGCATCGGATCGCCGCCGTGGAGCCACGAATTGAGCGACACAATGTTCCTTATCAGTGCTTTCGGCTCGCGCATTTCGCGCAGGTGGAACTCGAACATATTCAGCGTCGCGTCGAGCTCTTCCTTGTCAATGCCGTCGTCAAGGATCTTCTTCGCAGTATCTTTGAGTATGCTCTTGATCTCTTCTCTGCTGTCGTACTCTGTATTGCGTATCGAGAGAACAAAGTATGGCTGCATAACGCTGTCGTCAACGTAGATATCGACGTCTTGCGCAAGTCCTTTTTCGAGTATCGCTCGCTTGATCGGCGACTCGTTCGTACCTGTGAGATACGAGCTCAGCACGTCGACCGCCATGACTTTTTTGCGATCCGCGAAAGTACCGACGATCTTGCCCATCGCCATCTGCGTTTTCTGCTTTTCGCTGTCCTCTTTGCCGATTTCGTATTCTTCGACGCGCGATGTGTGTTCTATCGGCTTCTGAAGCGGTATTTCGTGCTTTGCGTCACTCTTTTCGTATTTCGAGAGATATTCTCCGTCGATGATCTGAAGCACCTTGTCAAGCGGAACGGCGCCGTCGAGATATATCTTCGCGTTCGTCGGATGATAGAACTCCTTGTGCGCCCCGATGAAGCGTTCGTAAGTCAGATCCGGTATTTTTTCGGGGTCGCCGCCCGAAACGAATCCGTAGCAGTTATCCGGAAAAAGCATCTTTCCGATGCCGTCGGCGACGAGCGTGTCGACGTTGGCAAACGCGCCCTTCATCTCGTTGAAAACGACGCCTTTGAAGGTCTGTTCGTCGTCTTTGTTTCTTATCTCATAATGCCACCCTTCCTGACGAAAGATGTTCGGATTGCTGTATATTGACGGACAGAACGCCGCGTCAAGATATACGCGCGTCAGATTCAGAAAATCCTGCTCGTTGCGGCTTGAAACGGGATACATCGTCTTGTCCGCAAACGTGATCGCGTTGAGAAACGTGTTCATCGAGCTTTTGAGCAGATCGAGGAACGGTTCCTTTACGGGATATTTGTCCGAGCCGCAAAGAACGGAGTGCTCGAGAATGTGGAACACGCCCGTGTCGTCCCACGGAAGCGTCTTGAACGCAATGGAAAACAGCTTGTTCGTTTCGCCATTGTCAAGCCATATCAGTTCAGCGCCCGTCTTTTCATGGCGCATTTGCCACAGCGTCCCGCCGAGCTCCGCGCTTTTTCTTTCTTTTTCTATTATAAAGCCGTGAATTTTGTCGTTAACTTTCATATCGTTTTATTCCTTTTCGCTCAGATATTCTATAACGCTGTGCGCAGCGACGTTTCCCTCTCCGACAGCTTTCGTGTACTGATATGGTCTGCCCGTGCAGTCGCCCGCCGCATAGCAACCGGGGATGTTGGTAGCCATTTTTCTATCCACCTTGATGTGCCCGTTATCGACCTCAAGAGTCGGCAAAAGAGTTCCGAGCGATATCGCGTCGCGGAGGCAGAAAACTCCGTCAACGCTTATCTTTTCGCCGCTTGACAAGACAACGTCCGTCACGCGCATCCCGCCCTCGATCTTCACCGCGCGAGCTTCCATTTTACAGACGTTCGGCGCGATATCGGACGGATCTCTAAACGTCGGGAAATAATAGATCTTCTCCGCAAGCTCCGACAGGTATTTTACCTCATGCTCAAATCGCTTGTTCGAGCAGATTACGGCTATCGTCTTCCCGCGATAAAGTCCGCCGTCGCACGTCGCACAATAGCTTATACCGCGCCCAACGAAGCCCGCCTCGCCGTCAAGCGTGCCGACAGCGGCGACGCCGGTCGTGAGAATTACCGTTTTTGTCTCGAAAAAGTCATTTCCCGCCATAAGCGCAAAGCCATTTTCGGTAAGGTAAATTTGATTTACCATTTTTTCTGTGACTTCAATGCCCATTTTTTCGACGTGCCCTTTGAAAGCGGCAAACAGTTCCGCGCCCGTCGCTTCAAAAAAGCCCGGGTAGTTTGATATTTTTTCCGCCTTTGAAATCTTGTCGCTCAGATTATTATTTCCGAGCCAGATGAAATTTTTGTTGTGTATCTTCAGGTTAAGCACGGCGGATATTCCCGCCGGCCCCGTTCCGATAACTGCCGAATCGTAGATCATAATCTTATCCTCCTGCTTTTTTAGGAATATTATACCAATAAAATGTTAACATTTCAACAATAAAATAAAAAAATATGCCAAAATAATTATTAAATGTTTTTTATAACAAAATTCAAAAAACGCTTGACAAAGCGGCGCTTTGATGATAAAATAATCAAGTCCGATAAAAAGGGCCTTTAGCTCAGTTGGTTAGAGCAACCGGCTCATAACCGGTTGGTCTGGGGTTCGAGTCCCTAAAGGCCCACCATCGCGGCGACAACAGCCGCCGCTAATTTAGGGGTATAGCTCAGCTGGTAGAGTACCGGTCTCCAAAACCGTGGGTCGTGAGTTCGAATCTTTCTGCCCCTGCCAAAAAAGCACGCTTAGGCGTGCTTTTTTCTTTGATGTGTTTCGGCGTCGCTTTTTCACTTGATAAATTCATTTTTTTATGATATAATTGAGAAAAAT
>JAFXWT010000179.1 GCA_017542695.1 Clostridia bacterium | reverse complement strand
CTTTGGTTTTTGAATTTTGCTTTGCAAAATTCACCGTCGGAACCCCGCAAAGAGAGATGGCTTCAATCCGGAGCACGCGCTGCCGACAGCGCGGATCACATCGCTGCAATGTACGCTGACGTCAGCGCACCACAAATATTTTACTTGCAGTGGCGACCATCGGTCGTCCGCTTGCCTTCCCCCTCGAGGGAAGGTGTTGAGCGACAGCGAAACGGATGAGGGGCTTTTAATGCGCGCAAGGGCGGTAGCCCTCTGTCGCCAAAGGCGACATCTCCCGCTTGACGCGGGAGAAAAAGGCGGCCGCAAGCGGCCGCCCATGTGTGTATCGTTATTTCGTTCCGAAAATTCTGTCGCCCGCGTCGCCGAGGCCGGGGACGATGTACTTGTTCTCGTTGAGCTTTTCGTCAAGCGCCGCGAGATAAATGTCAACGTCGGGGTGAACTTTATTGACGACCTCGACGCCCTCGGGAACTCCGACAAGGCACATCAGGCGGATATGCTTGCAGCCGCGCTTTTTGAGCATCGTGATCGCGTCGCGCGCCGAGCCGCCCGTCGCAAGCATCGGGTCGACGACGATAACGACTCTCTTGTCAATGTCCTCGGGGAGCTTGCAGTAGTATTCGACCGGCTCGTGAGTCACGTGGTCGCGGTAAAGACCGACAAATCCGACTCTCGCAACGGGTACGAGCTTGCGAATGCCGTCCATCATTCCGAGACCCGCGCGCAGTATCGGCACAACGTCGAGCTTTTTGCCCGCGATCTTTTTGCCTATCGTCTTTGCGATAGGAGTTTCGACCTCGATATCCTCAGTCGGCAGATCGCGCGTGACTTCGTACGCCATAAGAAGAGAGATCTCTTCAAGCAGCTCGCGGAAGTCCTTCGATCCTGTGCTGACGCATCTCATCTGCGTGAGCTTGTGCGGGATAAGCGGGTGGTCGATAATGTGAAGTTTGTCCATTTTATTCTCCTTCGGCTATTGCGCGGCAAAAGCATTTTATTTTCCCGTATATAATACCACATATTTTATACCTTTTCAAGATGGTATACAATATTTTGTCAAATTTTTTTGCCGCCGAGAAATCCTATCTCTTCCGTCGGAAGCGAAAACGTCCGCCCGTCGAGATACGAAAGGACGCTCTCCCCGTCGGAGAGGAACACGAGCTTATACGAATAAAGCGCCTGATGCGAAAAGCCGCGCGCGCGATCCGCCTTGTTCTCGGCGTATTTGCCGTCGCCGACGAGCGGATGACCGATCGACGCGAAGTGCGCGCGTATCTGGTGCGTGCGCCCCGTCACGAGTTCGACCTCAATGACGCTGTCGCGCCCGTCGAAAGAAATGACGCGGTATTTGGTGATTATCTCTTTCGCGTCCTTATTTCGCGGCGCGCGGTCGTATACGCGGACGGTGTTCGTGTCGCCGTCCTTGACAAGATATCCCGTAAGCATTCCCTCGCGCGAGTCGAATTTGCCGTGCGCGAGGCAGAGATAGTATTTTTTGATGGCTCGGCGCTTGATCTTGTCGTTCATTACGCGGAGCGCTTCCGCGTTTTTCGCCGCCGTGACGAGCCCTGCCGTATTCCTGTCGATGCGATTGCACAGCGCGGGGGAAAAGGAATTTTCCGCCTCGGGATCGTACTCGCCCTTCTGCCATAGATACGACTTCACCTGCTCGATGAGCGTGTTCCCCTCGCCCTCCTTGTCGCTGTGCGAAAGGAGCCCCGCGGGCTTGTCGCAGATGATTATGTTCTCGTCCTCGTAAACGACGCCGAACGTCGGCTTTATGCTCTTGAACAGATTGTCGCGCTCGCCGCCGAGGAATTCCTCGCGCAAAAACAGCAGAACGACGTCGCCCTCGGCGAGCTTCTGCGATATTTCGGCGCGCTTGCGGTTGACTTTTATCTTTTTCAGTCGGATGCCCTTGTACATTTCCGACGGCGGCAGGAGCGGAAACGCTTTCGATAGAAACTTGTCGAGCCGCTGTCCCGCGTCGTTTTTTCCGATCATGACCTCTTTCATCATTCCTCCGCAAGCTTTCCGTATAGCTTTCCGTTTTTGTATTCCGTCGGCACGACGCGCCGTATCTCGTTTTGAAGCGGCTCGCCCGACCTTACGTAAATTTCAAGCATTTCGGGCGTGTGCCCGACCTGATACGCCCCGTGCGGCGTCTCAAACAGAACTTCCCTAGCCCGCCCGTCGAGCGCGGCTTCGTATACCCTCGCAGAAACAGCGTCGCCGAGTTTTTTCAGGCACGCGGCGCGGCGGCGCTTTTCGTCGTCCGGTATCTGCCCGTCCATTTCCGCGGCGACAGTCCCCTCGCGCGCGGAGAACGGGAAGATGTGCATATGCAGAAATCCTATCCGCTCCGCCGCTTCACACGTCAAGCGAAAGTCATCGTCGCTCTCTTGGGGGAATCCGACGATGATATCCGCCGTGAACGTAGAGCGCGGCATTTTTTCTTTTATGCAATCGACTGACGCGAAAACTTTTTCAATATTATATTTGCGCTTCATCAGCGCGAGCACGCGCGTCGAGCCGCTCTGAAGCGACAGGTGAAAGCTCGGCATGAACTTCGGCTCGGCGGCGAGCGCGTCAACAAATTCTTTCGTCAGCACCGACGGTTCGAGCGACGCGAGGCGTATGCGCTCTATCCCGTCGACCTTCGCAACGGCGCCGATAAGATCGGACAGCTTTTCTCCCGTGTCGCGCCCGAATGACGCGACCTCGATCCCCGTCAGGACGACCTCGCGGTATCCCGCGCCGGCAAGCGCCTTGATCTCGGCGCAGACGTCCGATATACTTCTCGACACGACGGCGCCGCGCGCCTTTTTGATTATGCAGTAGGCGCAGTTGTTGTCGCACCCGTCCTCTATCTTGACGTAGGCGCGCGTGCGGTCGGAGCGCGAAATTCTCATCCGTTCGAGCGGCGCGTGCGAAACGTCGAGAACGTCGCCGACGATCTTCTCGCCCCTTACGAGCTTTAACGCCGCGTCGGCCGCGGACATTTTGTTGCGGTTGCCGCAGACGTAGCTGACGCCTTCGATCTTCGCCGCCGCTTCGGCGTGGAGCTGCGAATAACACCCCATGACGATGACGTGCGCCGAGGGATTTTGCGCGTGCGCGCGGCGTATCATCTGGCGAGACTTGCGCTCGCTTTCCGCCGTCACGGCGCAGGTGTTGATTATATAAACGTCGCAAACGTCGTCAAAATCGCGCATCTCAAAGCCGAGCGACGCGAGCTCGTCCGCGACGGCTGTCGATTCGTATTGATTGACGCGGCATCCGAGAGTGCATATCGCCGCGCGATACGTTGATCTCATAGAGTACTCCTTTTTTGTGATATATGCAGTCCGAATGGCTCCCGAATGTAAACGGAGCCGCAAAAAAACGGTTGCGGGTTTCCCCGCAACCATTATATCACCAAAATATGAAAATGTAAATATCAACTTTCGGGCGACATGATGAACCAGCGCAAAATCTTCGGCAGCATTGTCCAGAAGCCGATCTTTCCGACATCCTCGACCGCCGCAATGTCCGCCGTGCCGACGACGTTGTCACCGATTTTGTACGTCACTTTTCCGATCACCTGCCCCGCTTTGACCGGCGCGGTCAGTGACTCGGGCATCTCGACCGTCTCCTCGATCTTTCCAGCGTCGGACTTATCGACGACTGCGGAAAACGCCGCCCTTTTCGCTCCGACCGTCGCCGCCGTGCCTCCCTTGACGGCGATATTGCCCATCTCCGCCTCGTCTTTTCCGACTGCGGCATAGTTCGCAAAGCCGAAGTCGAGCATATTCTTTGCGAGTTCGTTTCGCTTGTCGCGCGTCGACGAGCCCATCACGACCGCGACAAGCGACAGTCCGCCGCGCTCCGCCGTCGCGGAAATGCAGAACTTCGCCTTCGCCGTCGAGCCCGTTTTCAGCCCGGTCGCGCCGTCGTAAAAGCGGATGAGGCGGTTAGTGTTCGTCAGCCCGAACGCGCCGTCGCGGATCGTGTCCATCCACACCGTCGAGTAGTCCGTCACCTTCTTGTGCTTCATGATCTCGGCGCTGATGACGGCGATGTCGCGCGCGCTCATCACGTGATTTTGCACCGTGTCGTCAAGCCCCGTCACGTTCTCGAAATTCGAGTTCGTGCAGCCGAGCTCCCTTGCGCGCTCGTTCATCCGCGCGACGAACGACGCTTCGCTCCCCGCAATGTGCTCCGCCAGCGCCACCGCAGCGTCGTTTGCCGACGCGACGATCATACATTTAAGCAATGTGTCGACGTCCATCTGCTCGCCCGCCTCGAGAAACACCTGCGAACCGCCCATCGACGCGGCGTTCGGGCTGACGCTGACCTTGTCGTCGAGCTTTATCCTGCCGTCGTCGAGCGCCTCGAACACGAGAAGCATCGTCATCGTTTTAGTCACCGACGCGGGCGGGAGCGGCGCGTCCGCGTTGTATTCAAACAGCACGCGCCCCGTGCTCTGCTCGATCAGTATCGCCGAGATAGCGTCGATGCCCGCGGCGGAAAACTCCGCCGACGCGGGAATTTCCGTCTCCGCAACGCTCGCCGCGTTTTCCACGTCGCCGCCCGTAGCATACGCCCCCGTCGGAACGAAAATCATCATTATTATAGCAAGAAAAACTGCCGCTGTCCTTTTCATTTGTCCCCTCCGAAAATGTTTTTTCACGGAATGTATATGCAGGGGCGACAAATGATATGACATATTTGCCTTTTTCCGAAGGAGAATGAAGCGAAGCGACCGAGAGAAAACGTCGCCGCATCAAACGCTTTACGCGCGCTCCTCACAATGACCGTAGGGCGACCACCCGTCGTCCGCTCCTCTCCGCTGAACGAGGGATGAAAAAATAAACTCCCCCCTTGACAAACTCCCTTGAAAATGTTAAAATGTCGGCAATAGGAGGTGTATTTATGGAAAAAACAAAAAAATTTCTATCGCCAACTTTTGCGTCACTTCATTCGCGGCGCTCGTTTTTATCTGTTTTCAGCTTTTCAGCCTCAGGGTTTTCGGACTTTGGCAGGCGTGGCATCTGACGGGTTACGGTTTTCTTTTTTTGGTCGGCCCCGCCGCCATACTTGCGTCGCTGATTTTTCTTGTTTTAGTATGCAGCAATAAGCCGCAGGTCAAATTCATCATCGCAAACGGCGCTCTCCTCGCGCTCAACGTCTCTATGGTCGTCTGCTTGTGGACCATTTACGAACTTACAACGTGGTCGTAATAAATCATATCAAAAAAAACATCGCGGCGCGCCGCGATGTTTTT
>JAFXWT010000178.1 GCA_017542695.1 Clostridia bacterium | reverse complement strand
TTAAAAAAATTGATTTTTTTCATAAAAACCTCTTGACAAGAACAATTCGCCGTGATATAATCGTACCGTTGCAAAAAGGGGAGCCATGCTTCCCGCATTCAAAAATTATACGGAGGATCTATCAATATGTCCACATTTATGGCAAAAAAAGAAACGATTGAGCGTAAATGGTACGTTATAGATGCTGCCGGCAAGCCGCTCGGCAAAACAGCCGTTGCCGCTGCCAACATTCTCAGAGGCAAGCACCGTCCCGAATTTACGCCCCATGTAGACTGCGGCGAATGCGTTATCATAGTAAACGCAAAAGACGCTGTTCTCACAGGCAACAAGCTCACACAAAAGTTCTATCGCCGTCATTCCGGTTATATAGGCGGACTCAAGGAAGTCGACTATAAAACCCTCATGGCAACGAAGCCCGAGCTCGCAATGCAGCTCGCGGTCAAGGGTATGCTTCCCCACAACACGATCGGCGACAAGAGCATCACACGTCTCAAAGTGTTCGCAGCTGAATCCGTTAACTGCGAATCGCTCAAGCCCATCGAAGTAACGGTAGACTGATAGAAAGGAGTAATCACAATGTATACAAGCGCAAAACCGTATTTTTACGGCACAGGAAGAAGAAAAAAATCCATTGCAAGAGTTCGCCTCTACCCCGGTACAGGCACGGTAACGATCAACGGTCGTGACATTGATGACTACTTCGGTCTTGAAACTCTGAAGCTCATCGTCAATCAGCCCTTCGGCGTAACAGGCACGGAAGGAAAATTCGATATCGTATGCACAGCCAAAGGCGGCGGCATCTCCGGTCAGGCAGGCGCTATCCGTCACGGTGTTGCGAGAGCGCTCGTTCTCGTCGACGAAACATATAAGCCCCTTCTTAAAAAGGCAGGTCTCCTCACTCGTGACCCGAGAATGAAGGAAAGAAAGAAATACGGTCTCAAAGCCGCTCGTCGCGCACCGCAGTTCTCAAAGAGATAATCATTTATTTCAAACGAAAAAAGCATTTCCGAACGGAAATGCTTTTTTACTAAAAAACGGCTCAAAATCAAGCCGTTTTTTTGTTTTTATCTCTCTTCCCTGAAATACGAAAGTCCGAGACTTGCGGGAGGTTGATTTTCGCGCTTTTTTCTCATGCTGACTACGATAAGAACAACGATCGTCATAACGTACGGGAGCATCTGGATTATCGGGATAAGCTGCATGCTGACGGGCAGATAATTGAACAGGATATAAAGTCCGCCGAACAGATACGAGCCGACGATGCCGATATCGGGCTTCCACATTGCGAAGATAACGAGCGCGATAGCGAGCCATCCTCTGTCGCCGAAGCCGTTGTTCGACCAAATGCCGTTGGTATAGTCGATGACGTAATAAAGACCGCCGAGACCTGCGATCATACCGCCGATGCACGTTGCGAAATATTTGTATTTCGGCACGTTGATGCCCGCCGCGTCCGCTGTCGCGGGACTTTCGCCGACGGCGCGAAGATGAAGTCCGAGTCTCGTTTTTCTTAAAATGATCGCAACGACGACGGAAATGATAATCGCAACATAAACAAGGAATCCGTAGGAGAGAAATATTTCGCCGAACCAGCCGAGATTTTTGGCGAACGGCAGCGTCGATTTGAACACTTTAGCTATCTTCGTCAGCGACAGATACGGCGTCGTACTGCCCGTGATCTTGATAAGCGAGCCGCCGAAAAAATTGCCGAAGCCGACGCCGAACGTCGTCAGCGCAAGACCCGTCACGTTCTGATTTGCACGGAGCGTAACGGTAAGAAAGCAATAGATCAGCGACGCTATGAGCGAGCCGAGAAAGCTCGAAAGTATCGGTATCAATATCGCAAGAAACGGTATGATATTGCTCGTCGACTGCTGATAGAAGAAGCCGCCCATGACTCCCGTGATGCCGCCGATGTACATAATGCCGGGAATGCCGAGGTTGAGGTTGCCGGATTTTTCAGTCAGGATCTCGCCCGTCGATCCGAAAAGAAGGGGCGTTCCCTGCATTATCGCACGTTGAATGAATTGAGATACCGGAAACATCATTCACCCTCCTTTACCGCTTTATTTTTTTTGAAGTTGAAATGGAGCTTATAGTTTATAAAGAATTCGCATCCGACGATGAAGAACAGAATGATGCCCGTTATGATCTCGGAGAACGAGTTGTTCAGTCCGAACTTCGTTGATACTTCTTCCGCTCCTCTGTCGAGGAATACGAGAATAAACGACGTCAGGATCATAAATATCGGATTGAATTTAGCGAGCCACGCGACCATTATCGCGGTGAAGCCGCGCCCGTCGGCAATATTGGAGTCGATGGAGTGTGATGTGCCGCCGACGATCAGCAGTCCCGCAAGGCCGCATATCGCGCCCGAAATCGCCATCGTGCGAATAATGACTTTCTTGACGTTGATGCCTATATACTTCGCCGTGTTCTGGCTTTCGCCTACAACGGCTATCTCATATCCGTGCTTGCTGTAATTCATGTAAATGTATACGACAACCGTCAGCACGGCGATGATTATGATGTTGAGCAGATACTTCTGCCCGAACAGCACCGGAAACCATCCGTGTGAAAGGAGGTCCGGACCGACCGTGTTCGATCCGCTCTTGTCGGCTACTTTGAGGAAATACTCGATCAACTGAATGGCGATGTAGTTCATCATCAGCGTGAAAAGCGTTTCGTTCGTTCCCCAATTCGCCTTGAATACCGCGGGTATCACGCCCCATATAGCGCCCGTGACGACAGCGGAAACGATCATTATCACGATGAGCAGTCCGTCGGGTATCTTGCCTCCGAGAGTGAACATGCAGACCGCCGTCGCAAGACCGCCCATGAGCACCTGACCTTCTGCGCCTATGTTCCAGAATTTCATCTTGAACGCGGGCGCGACGGCAAGCGAAACGCAAAGCAGCAACGCAAGATCCTTGAACGTCACCCACGTTGAAAGCGACGTTCCGAACGCGCCCTTGAACATCGTCGCGTAGATGGATATCGGGTTGTCGCCCGTCAGAATAAGCGTCACGATTCCCGATACGATGAGCGCCGCCGCAACTGCCGCAACTCTGACGAGTATCGCGGTTTTAAGAGGAACGGAGTCCCTTTTTGTAATGATTATAAGCGGTTCACGGCTCTTTGTCATCTGAAGGTACCTCCTTTTCCGCTTCTTTTTCTTCCGCGTCGCTCGACGCGGAGTGCGTCATCAGCAGTCCGATCTCTTCTTTCTTTGCCGTGCGTCCGTCAACGATACCCGTCACCGCGCCTGAGCAAAGCACCAATATCCTGTCGCAAAGTTCGACGAGCACGTCGAGGTCTTCACCTACAAAAATGACGGCTGTGCCGTGTTCCTTCTGCTGATTCAAAAGATCATATATAAGATACGACGAGTTTATGTCAAGTCCTCTGACGGGGTAAGCAGCCATCAGCACCGTCGGAGACGACGCGATCTCGCGTCCGACGAGGACTTTCTGCACGTTGCCGCCGGAAAGACGGCGCACGGGAGTCGTCGCGCTCGGCGTGACGACTTCGAGTGAGTCAATAACGTCTTTGGCAAGTTCTTTCGGCGGATTTCTGTCAAGGAACGCCGAATGACCTTTTGAATAACTGCGTAGCATCATGTTGTCGATGATGTCCATGTTACCGACGAGTCCCATCCCAAGACGGTCCTCCGGCACGAACGAGAGACGAACGCCGAGATCTCTTATCTGCATCGGCGTTTTGCCGCGAAGATTCACGACCTCTCCGTTTCTCGGGTTGTTATATATTATCGTTCCTTTATCGGGCGTTTTCAGTCCGGCGATGATCTCAAGCAGCTCGCGCTGGCCGCTTCCCGCGATGCCCGCGATTCCGAGTATCTCGCCCGATTTTGCGATGAAGGATACGTCGTTTACGATTTTTATTCCATCCTGAGATGTCAAGGTAAGTCCGTCTACTATCAGTCTGTCAGCAACGTTTTTCGGCTCTTCCCTCTTGATGTTCAGTGATATTTTCTTTCCGACCATCATCTCGGTGAGGATCGACTGCGTCGCCTCGGATGTTTTCACCGTCGCGATGTGTTCGCCTCGGCGCATGATCGCCACTCTGTCGGAAATTTCAAGTACTTCGTGGAGCTTGTGTGTGATTATGACGATGGCTTTTCCGTCTTCTTTCATTCTTCTCAGTACGTTGAAAAGCTTCTTTGTTTCCTGCGGTGTCAGCACCGCCGTCGGCTCGTCGAGGATAAGGATATCCGCGCCGCGATAAAGCACCTTGATTATCTCGACCGTCTGCTTTTCCGAAACGGAAAGCTCATATATCTTCTTCGACGGGTTGAGTTCAAAGCCGTATTGAGTCGAGATCTCCTTTACTTTTTCGCTTGCGTTCCTGATGCTGAATTTCTCGCCCTTATCTTCAAGACCGAGAACGATGTTCTCCGTCGCCGTGAAAACGTCGATCAGCTTGAAATGCTGGTGCACCATTCCGATCTTGTATCCGAAAGCGTCTTTCGGAGACTTGATGCTCGCAAGTTTGCCGTCCACAAATATCTCGCCGTCGTCGGGGTGGTATATCCCCGAAATCATATTCATGAGCGTCGTTTTTCCGCTTCCGTTTTCACCGAGAAGCGCAAGTATCTCTCCTCTTCTCAGATCGAGATTAACATTCTGATTTGCCTTGACGGGACCGAATGATTTCGATACGTTCCTCATTTCAAGGGCGATTTTTACGTTTGTGCCGTCCACTTTGCGACCTCCTGAGCCCAAATTTATCCTACATAAAAAAAGGGGGATGGGACTGTCCCGTCCGCATGAGGCAAACGAGACAGCCCCTGATGATACCTATTTTGAAAAATCAGTATTTTTCGTTGATGAATGTAACGCCGTCGATTCTGATATCGAAGAACGGGGCGCTTCTGAAATCAGCGCCGGATTCATCGAAGTAACCGTCGTGTACAACGTCTGTGTCGGGAACATAGTCGCCGTCAACGTCCGCGTTGTAATGAACGAGATGACCGTCCTGGTCAACTACCGCGTTGGGGTTGCCTGTTACGGAGAATGTCTTTGTGTCGAACACGTGGAGCGTGCCGGCTTTGAACTTTGCGATAGCGTCTGCGATCGCCTTTTCCGTGCCCTCTGCGATAACGTCGAGGTTTACGCCGGAAAGAACAACGGAACCTGTTTCGATGTTGCCTGTCCAGTTAGCGGGGATCTCCGTGCCGTCCTGTACGCACTTGATTATGTATGCGTAGTAAGGAGCCCAGTTGATGGCGGAGGAAATAAGGAACGTACTTTCGCCTGCGGAATATGTGCTTCCGTTGTAAGATACGTTCGGAACGCCTGCGAGCTCGCAAGCCGTCGGAGCGCCGAGAGAGTCAGCGTGCTGGCTGATGAGAACGCACTTATCCGTTGTGATGAGGGCGTTTGCGGCTTCCTGCTCAAATGCCTGATCGTACCACGAACCCGTGTATCTTACTTTCATAGTAGCCGACGGGCAAACGGATCTTGCACCGAGGAAGAACGACGTCATACCCGAGATAACTTCAGCGTATGTGAACGCGCCGACATAACCGATGATCGCCTGATCGGCAGTGATCTTGCCGTCGCTGATCATCTCATTGAGCTTCATACCTGCCGCGATGCCGGCGAGATATCTTACCTGATATACGGATGCAAATGCGTTGTGGAAATTCTTGAGTCCTCTCGTAGCGGCGGATGTACCGGTTGCGTGGCAGAATTCAACGTTCGGATAATCGGCAGCCGCCTGAGCCATGAAGCTTTCATGACCGAAAGAGTCTGCGAACACTATCTTGCAGCCCTTGTTGACACAGTCAACAGCGGCGTCATAGCATTCGTTCGATTCGGGAATGTTGACTTTGATAATGACCTGCTCGTCCTTGAGTCCGAGCGCTTCTTTGACTTCCTTGAGTCCTTTAATGAAGTTGTTGTCGTATGTGGAGTTTTCATCATGCAGGCAGATAAGACCTATCTTGAAATCATCCGATACGGCGAACTTCTCGATCTTCGGTGCGGGAAGAAGAGGATCGCTTTCACCCTTTTTGGTCGTCTCGTTGCCGCTGCATGATGCGAGGAAAATAACGCCTGCAATCATCGTCAGCGCGAGGATCATGGAAAGAATTTTTTTCATTGTGTATGCCTCCGTAAATATAATTTTTATAATTAGAAGGAAGACTCCTTCCTTTTAATTCAAAATCAGTGACAGAATTCGATCTTGCCGTCCTCCGTCATGGAGCTGATCTTTGCGAGAGATTCGACGCGCACGCCCTTTTTGCGAAGCATATCCCCGCCGCCCTGATACAGCTTTTCGATCACGATCCCGCATCCGATCACCTCGGCGCCCGCGCTTTTGCATATTGAGACGAGCGCGTTGAGAGCGACTCCGTTTGCGAGAAAATCATCGACTATCAGCACGCGGTCTCCCTTGCCGAGAAATTCTTTCGATACTATCGCCGTGTAGTCGTTGCCGTGCGTGTATGAGTGCGCCATGGCGCTCCATACGTCCGACGCGATGTTCGACGTTTTCGACTTTTTGGCGAAAACGACGGGAGCATCAAAAAATTGCGCCGTCAAACAAGCGATACCTATCCCCGAGGATTCTATGGTAAGGATCTTGTTCACGCCGCAATCCGAATATAAGCGATAAAACTCTTTTCCGAGCTCCGCGATGAATTTTACGTCAATCATATGGTTAAGGAAACTATTTACTTTGAGGACGTCGCCGGGCAGCACTATCCCGTCCTTAGCAATTCTCTGTTCAAGAAGTTCCATGGCAGTTTACCGTCCTTTCAAAAAGTACGTGACCTTAACACTACGTTAACATTATACACCCAAAATATTCAAATTTCAATATGACAAAAAAACGATAAATTTTTTTGTTTTTCGACTTTTCTTCGTCATTGTGCACATAAGTGTCGAAAATTTATGTTCACTTTGTCACTCAAACTTCTTTACAAGGCGGTCAAGCGCCTCGATATACCCATCTCCGCCCATTCCGGATACGGTATCAAAGCACGCTTCGCGCACGTAATTTATACGTCTGTATTCTTCCCTTTCGTCAACCTTTGACAGATGCACTTCAAGAGTCGGGATGCCGACGGCCTTGATCGCGTCGGGAATAGCGATGCTCGTATGCGTGTATCCGGCGGGGTTGATGATCAGCGCGTCCACGTTGCCCATCGACTGCTGTATCTTATCGACTATCGCGCCCTCATGGTTAGATTGATAAATTTCGAGCTTCACGCCGAGTTTTTCCGCATGTTTGTTTATACGCGCGGAGAGATCGGAATACGTTTCCCTGCCGTAGATATCGGGTTCGCGTATGCCGAGAAGATTTAGATTGGGGCCGTTTATGATCAGCACGCGGAGCTTTCCGTCCGCGCCGACACGGCGGAATTTCATGATCACGGAATTCGCAACGTCCTTTATGCTCTCGTCGCCGTCGACGCGCGCGTCCGCGACGTCGCGGTAAACGGAATATCTCTGACTGTAAAGTGCCATGCTCGCGAGCCGACTGGACGAGAGCGGCTCTTTGTTGCTGAGCGAAATGAGTTCAGGCGAGCGGTCGATGAAGAACAGTCTGCCGTTTGCTTTCAGCGCGTCGATATTTTCTCGTCTTGTGACCGAGCCGCCGCCGACGGCGATAACTATCCCTGTCTGCTTTGAAATATCGGCGATGACGCGCTGCTCGATATTGCGGAATCCATACTCTCCTTTTTCCTTTAATACATAAGGAACGGAGCCGTATCTTTGTTCTATGACGTTGTCAACGTCGATAAAGCGGCGACCGAGAAGCGATGCGACCGTATTGCCTACGACGCTCTTGCCGCATCCCGGCATTCCAATGAGAACGATATTTTCGTTTGCACGAAGTATCTCGGAATAAATGCGCTCCGCTTCGCCGTAGCGCACCTTATCGCCCGTGAATATCTCGTGCGACAGCACCGCCTGACGAACAAGCATGAAAAGTCCGCCCTCGCACGCGATCTTTGCCTTTTCTGCGTCAAAAACGAGCCGCGAGCGCAAAGGGAGCGAAGCTGTATCAAGCACGGCGCATAACGATTTGAAAACGGAAAAGTCAAGCGTTTTCCCGAGTTTTTCCTCATTCGACGCGTTGACGACGATCTCCGCCTCGGGATGTTTTTTCGCGTCGTCAAATCCAACGACCGATATGACTTTTCCCGCGCCGAGCGACGCGCAGGCGGAAGCGGCGACTTTCGAAACAGCGCCCGCGCCGATGACGAGCACATTGCGCGATTTTATTTCGATTCCCGCGTGTGCGACAAGTCCGCAGAACGCGCCGAACGAAGTATTGAATCCGTAAAGCCGACCGCCGCGGTTTATCACAGTGTCGACAAAGCCGAGTTCTTCGGCGTGTTCGTCGATTTCGGAAAGATATTTGTCGGCAACTCCGGCAAATTCCTCGCCGATATTTAAGCCAGCGAAGTCTTTTGAGCGGATAAGCTCGACAAGTTCGCTCTTTTTCAGCTCTATGTTCTCATAGTCGGAATCAGAGAGCTTTTCGTGTATACGCGGCAAAAACTCACATTCCGTCTCTTGTCCGACAAAACCGTATTTCATATCTTCTCCTTTATTTCAGTCCGTATTCCTTTGCAAGCGCCTCAAACGCGGGCAAAGAGCGCGTTATCATATCTGTGCCGACGCAGTAAGCTATCCTGATGTATCCCGACGCCTGAAAACTGTCGCTCGGCACGAGCAGAAGCTCGTATTTTTTCGCTTTTTCGCAGAACGCCTCTGCGCTTTCATCGGGCGATTTGAAGAATATATAAAACGCTCCGTCGGGATGAATCACTTTATAGCCGTATTCGACAAGCGCCGAATAGAGAATGTCTCTGTTTTTCTTATAAACCGAAATATCGGACGTTTTGCCGAGGCATTCGGGTATGATCTTCTGAAAAATGCTCGGCGCGCAAACAAATCCGAGCGAACGCCCCGCGCCGCAGACTGCCGCGAAGAGCCGCTTCCATTCCGTGCATTTGTCGCTGACGGCGACGTAACCTATTCGCTCGCCGGGAACGGAGAGCGACTTTGAGAACGAATAGCAGACTATCGTTTCGTCATAGTAATTCGGGATAAACGGCACTTTTATGTGCTCGTCATAGACGAGCTCGCGATACGGCTCGTCGGAAACAATATAAATAGGCGCGCCGTTTTCCGCTGATCTTTTTTTAAGAATGCCCGCGATCTCGCGTATTGTTTTCTCCGGATAAACGACGCCCGTCGGATTGTTGGGAGAATTGATGATGACCGCTTTCGTTTTGCCGCTGATCGCCGCTTCAAGCGCCTTTGTGTCGATCTGCATATCGCTTTCTCGGCACGGAACGGAAACGAGCGTCGCGCCCGCCTTTTCGACAAATACGCGATATTCCGGAAAAAACGGCGCAAAAGCCACAACCTCGTCGCCGACGCGGCAGATCGCGTTCAGCGTCGCCGTCAGCGACGCGGCCGCGCCGCACGTCATGTAGATATTCTCCGCGCCGAGAGTCGCGCCGTGTGTTTTGCAAAGATATTCCGCGACGGCGCGGCGGGTATTCATGTCGCCCGCGGCGGACGTGTACCCGTGGACCGAAACGGCGTCTCCGTCGAGCATATCTTTCAGCGCGGCGTTGACGATATCGGGCGACGGAACGCTCGGATTGCCGAGACTGAAATCAAAAACGTTTTCCGCTCCGATCTCGGCGCGTCGGCGGTTGCCGTATTCGAACACTTCGCGTATAACCGAACTTTTTTCGCCGAGAGCGAGCATTTTTTGATTTATGGGTATCATTTTTCCTCCGACAAAAGCCGAAATCCGCAAAATGCGGATTTCGTTACTTTCAGATCTTAACTTTGAGAGTGACTATTTCAAACGGTTTCACCGTGAGAGAAATCTTTCTGCCGTCGATGGCAACGGGAGATTTCTCGTTTTCAAGCATGTCGCACAGGCACGCTTCCCTCACGGGAACGCCGAACGTCAGTGTGCGGACGCCTCTTGAATTGACCGCGTCGTACAGACGGATGATAATGCCGTCACCGCTTTCCGCTTTCTTGACCGTTTCGATCACGGCGCCGTCGCCTTCGAGTTTGATAAACGAGAATCTGTCAGGCAAATCGCCGCTCTGGCGCGACGTAGGCACGCATTCGAGCGGATTGTTGAGAATATAGGCATTTTCAACGGTTCCAGCCGATTCGAATCTGCCCGCGTGCGGGTAAACGGTGTATGTGAATTTGTGGTTGCATTTGTCAGCCGTCGGATCCGGGAACGTAGCGCTTTTCAGCATCGTGAGCGAGATCGTCGAGCCCTCGGCACTGTAACCGTACTTGCAGTCGTTGATGAGCGAAACGCCGTATCCGTTTTCTGAAATGTCGGCGTATTTATGAGCGCACACCTCGAATTTTGCCTCGTCCCAGCTCGTGTTGGAGTGCGTCGGGCGCTCGATGTAGCCGAACTGGATATCGTATGCCGCCGTCGTCGAGTTAATGTCGAACGGGAACGCCGCTTTGAGCAGAATATGAGAGTCGTTCCAGTCGATGTCGTTGTCAAAACCGATGTTCGGAGTGTGACCGTCGAGCGTGATCGTCTGCTTTATCGTCGAATTGCGGAATTTGCGCGTGATCGTAAATCCCGCTTTTTCACCGCACTCATACTTGACGCACGAGACGACCTCGTCGATGTTGTGCTTTTTCTCTTTGTAGTAGTTCGTGATCTCCCAAGCGTCGTAAGCTCTCGGATAATCCTCGTATGCTTCGAGTCTGTTGCCGAGCTCGCCGTACTTGATAACGTCGCGTCCGTTTACCTTGTCGTAAATTCGGCTGATGTTCATGTTTTCGTCAAACAGAACGGTGAGATATGCGTTTTCGATGCGTCTTTCAGTCACTTCGGGAACGACTTTTTCAACGGGAGGAACGACTGCCCAGCCGAGCGCGGGGATATTTTCGACGTATCTCCATTCGCCCTCGGCCATTATCTCCGCCGACGCGTCAAACGAGTTGGGGTTGAACACGAGCAGACCGCCGTACGTTTTTACGTTCTTCGAGATCGTACTCAGAACATTCGATGCGACGCCGTTTCCGTCGGCGATAACTTTATCGTAAATGACGGAAGTGTCGTCGTAAACGTTTTTGATCGAAGAGCCCGGAACAACGTCGTGGAACTGGCAAAGAAGTATCTTCTCCCAGCCGTCGTTCAGCGTTTTCTGCGGGTATTTAATGCCGCAGAGAAGCTCTCCCATTACCGAGTAAAGCTCGGCGTTGCGATACAGATATTCGCTCTTACGGTTGAGCTTTTTGTTCTTTGCCTGCGATGTATACGTGCCGCGGTGCATTTCCATGTAAAGCTCGCCGCTCCACTCGGGTATTTTCTTGCCTTTCGTATTTTCGTCGAGATCGGTAAGGAATTTGCCTGCAAACTCGAATTTTGTTTTCGGGCAGTCAGGCAGTCCGCCTTCAAGGCGCTTGCCACGCTCGATCATTCCCTCTGTCGGGCCGCCGCCGCCGTCTCCGTATCCGTATGTGATTATGACCTCGTCGGAGAGGTCTTTTTGCTGGAAACGATCGTATGCGCCGGCGACTTGCTTCGGGCAGAGATTTGCGTTATAGGTAGAGATCGTAGACGGCAGCTGACCGCGCTTTTTATCCTGAGCAGTCAAAAAGTACGCGCGCACTGCCGTTCCGTCGATACCTTTCCAGTCGAAATAGTCGTACGGCATACGGTTGAACTCGTTCCAGCCTATCTTCGACGTTACGAAATAGTCAACGCCGCACTTTTTGAGTATCTGCGGGAGCGCGCCCGTATATCCGAAAGCATCCGGAAGCCACAATATGCGGCAGTCGACGCCGAATTCTTCTTTGAAGAAACGTTTGCCGAACATGATCTGACGGATAAGCGATTCACCCGACGGAAGATTGGTGTCCGCTTCGACCCACATCGCGCCCTCGACCTCCCAGCGTCCTTCGGCGACAAGCTGTTTTATCTCGGCGTAAAGTTCGGGAGCGTCATCTTTTACGTATTTGTAAAGCTGTGCCTGCGAGCTCATAAACTTGTATTCGGGATATTTTTTCATCAGCGAGACGACGGTCGAAAATGAGCGCTGTGCCTTTTCTCTCGTCTGCGCGAACGTCCAGAGCCACGCAACGTCGATGTGTGTGTGCCCGATGCAGACGCACGACGTGTCGGACCCTTTGTATTTGTTGTAAAGGTTTTCTTCAAGGTATTCGGACGCTTCTTTCGCACTCTTTTCGAATTCCTCGCCGTAAAGCGTGAAGTCGCAAACGTCAAGTGCCTTGTTCAGCGCGTCGCGCACAAGGCAGTACGAGCGCGTGTTTTCATCGCTGTATCCGAGTATCTCGTACGGAACGCTGATGTCGTAATAGAGCTTTTTAACATCCTCATAAGTTTCGCGGATAGAGAACGACATATCGTAAACGGTCGTTTTCCAATCGCCGTAGCAGTAAACGAGAAACTCGTGCTCCTTGACGTTCGAATCAATGTCGATCGACGAATGGAATCTGTCGAAAGCGCCGACGATTTTCCCGTCGATGTAAACAAGATACTGCGGAGAGCTCGTCCACGATTTGTCGGCAAAGGAAGTGTCGCAGACGGCGACGCTCTTTCCCGCCATTTCGTCGGGAATGACGATCTTTCCTCTGACCCACATATGATGCTCGTTTCCGTCTCCGCCGAGCGTAAGTTTGTCCGCGACGGGAGTCCATCTCATGCCGCGCGGCGGCATGACAGACGTCTTGTACCCGCATTCGCTGAATTCAAGTCCCGTGAGTTTTATGCTCTGCCCGTACATGCGGTTTTCGATCTCGGAGAGAAATTTTCCGATTTTTTCGTAAATAAAGTTCATCTCGTTACATCCTTTCGGGAGTTATTTTGTCTTTATAATTTTATCACATATTTCCTTTTAAGTCAATAAAAAATTTCGATAAGCTCGTGAAAAAGCGACATAAAAACACAAATGACCCCGCATGAAAGCGAGGTCAATCGTATTTACGCAATTCACGTGCGCTTATACACGGGTAAATAAAATTTACCCCATTGTTTTTGTTATGTATCGGCTATTGCCTCGACTTCAACGAGCACGTTTTTCGGGAGCGACTTCACAGCGACGCACGAGCGCGCGGGCTTCGACACGAAATATTTGCCGTAAACCGCGTTGAACGCCGCAAAATCGCCCATATCGGCGAGGAAACAGACTGTTTTGACCACCTTGTCAAACGACGATCCCGCCGCTTTCAGCACTTCTCCGAGATTTTTGTACACCTGCTCGGTCTGCTCTTCGATCGTCGCCGCCTCGACAGCGCCGCTCGCGGGGTTGATCGCTATCTGTCCCGATGTGAATATGAGATTTCCCGTTTTGATCGCCTGCGAATACGGTCCTATCGCGTCGGGCGCGTTTTTTGTGTAAACTACTTGGCTCATTTTATCCTCCTTAATACTGCGTTTCGAGCAGTTTATATCCTCTTTTGATAAGCTCCGCATCGATTTTTTCTATGTGTTCTTTATTTCGCGTTTCGATGGTAATGTCAAGACGGCAAGCGTTTATGCTCATCGGATCGCTGCCGCGCTCGTGATGCACGGTTTTGACATTGCCGCCGTTTTCGGCGATACATCCCGTCACAGCCGTAAGCTGTCCGGGTCTGTCGGGGAGCATCATTTTTATGCTGTGGAGGCGCCCCGTACTGATTTGCCCGCGTTCGAGAACGTTTGAAAGAATGCCGACGTCTATGTTACCGCCCGAAACGATGCAGACCGTCTTTTTCCCATTGCAAGGGAT
>JAFXWT010000177.1 GCA_017542695.1 Clostridia bacterium | reverse complement strand
GTACGCAAAGCAGCTTCGGGTTTATAAAAAAGTGACTGATATAATGGAAGTGCTGCTCAATGGCTGTCTCTTCAATTAGTCTGTATCACTGACATGGAAAGGAGGATAGCGAAAATGAACGTGGTCAAAAAGACGCTTGGACGGCTGGCACTTTATTTTTTGCTGCTTGCGATCAATATCATTCCCTGTGCGAGTATCATTCCCGACGCTTTTCCCACGCGCAACGTTTCCACGATTTATCTTCTTATCCTTTCCGCCTGTCTGATACGGTACTATTCATACCGCGTGTCCGGCTCCGGCGGTTTGCCGTTCATGATGAAATCGCTTTCGTGGATGGCGTTTCTCCTGCTGTTGCTTCGCGGAATTAAATACAGCGTTTTTGCAGGGGTCGACGTTCTTGCGCGTCTCTCGTGGTATCTCTATTACGCGCCGATGCTGCTGCTCCCGCTGTTTTTCTTCTATATATCGCTGCTGATCTCGTTGGGCGTCGATTCACGAATTCCGAAAAGATGGTACTGGGTCGGAGCGGTTACCGTCCTGATGATCCTTACCGTTTTGACAAACGATCTGCACGGGCTTGTTTTCCGTTTCAACCCCGGCTTTGAAAACTGGAACGTCGAGTACTCACACTCCCCGTTATTTTATGTCGTCACGGCGTTGCAGTACGGTCTTTATTTGGCGGCGATCCTCGTTCTGGTCGTAAAATGCCGCGTGGAAACCGCAAAAAAGTACGCCTGGCTGATAGTGATCCCTTTTTCAGTTGGCGTCGCTATGAGCGTGCTTTTGATGACCGGAAAAATGCCGCAGATAAACGGCACGTATCTCGTCGAGTTTCCCGAAACGCTGATTTTTATGGTGGCGGGGGTGCTTGAATGCTGCATACAGCTTGGTCTGATCCCGACCAATATGAGATACGGGAAGCTGTTTGAGACATTTTCCATTGCCGCGCAGATCACGGATCGTTATGGTACTCCGGTATATTCGTCCCGTATGACCGTTCCTTTGACGGCGGAGCAGTTCGCGTCCCCGGACGGCGCGAGGATCGGCGAGCATACCGTTTTGCACAAAATGGAGTTGCCGGGAGGATTCGGCTTCTGGCAGGATGATCTGTCCGATCTTGATCGTTTGAACGAGGAACTGACAGAAGCAAAGGAAAAACTTGCGGAAGAAACAGAACTTATCCGTCTGCAAAACGAATTAAAAGAAAAAAGGGCAAAGATCGAACAGCGTACCGCCGTTTATGATGAGATCGCAAAACTCACCCGCAGACAGTCACAGACGATTTCCGGTCTGGCAAAAGAGGCGCGCTTATCGAAAGAGATGGCGGTAAAAGAAGAATACCGCAAACGAATAACGCTTTTTGCTTCTTATATCAAGCGTTTTGCAAATCTGATGCTTCTGTCTTACGAGAATAAAACGATAGACACGGGTGAGCTCGCCCTTTCCTTTTCGGAAGTGCTGCGCTATCTGAATTTCACCGGCATACCCGGCGAGCTTTACAGCACGGCGTCAGGCAAGGTAAGCGCCGAAGCGGCACTTGCCGTGTTCGAGGCGTTCGGGTCGCTTCTGACCGACAATATTACCTATATCAGCGGTATCTTTATCAATCTGTCTGACGGTACCACCGTATGCAAACTGATGATGGAAAACCTTCGGACTTCGCTTTCCGAAGAGGAGCTCAAGGTGTTATCGAATGCCGGCGTCGAAACGGCGTGCGTCCGTGAAGACGACGTGACGTATATCAGCTTCACCTTGCCGGAAAGGGGGCGAAGCGTATGACGCCTCTCTTTCAGCTTTCCGAATTGACAAGATCTCTTTTCTCGCTGTGGACGCTAACTCTCTGCCTGATCTGTATTTTCAGCATCGTAAGGTCCGTTGCGCTGAAGCGATTTCGCTTTGCCGCATTCGCTCTGCTTCCGTTTGGATGCAGTTATTTTCTTTGGCAGGTTATGTTCGATATGCATCTTTTCGGTGATACCGGCGCCGCTGCCGCCGTCAGCCGGAAGTTGAGCGAATTCCCATGGATCGGACTGCTTTTGGCTCTATTAGTCATTACGCCGGCGGCTATCGTAAATCTGAGCGCCGTGATCCGGTACGGTAAACGGAGCGTTACGCCGGACGCGGTGAAGCTTTGTTTGGACTGGATACCCTGCGGCGTCTGCTGTTTCGGCGATGACGGAAGAGTGTTGTTTTCCAACGTCTGTATGAACCGGCTTTGCATTGCCGCTACGGGCAGTCTTCTGCAAAATGGCAATCAGTTCTATGACGCTGTTGGAGACTCTATTCTGACGTCAGAGGGGCGCCGGTGGCGGTTTGTCTGCCGCGAACTCCTGCTTGACGGCGAGCGCCTGCATGAACTGACTGCTTCGGACGTTACCGCCGAATACGCCAAAACCGAGGCGCTTCAAAGGGATAAAGAAGCGTTATCCCGGCTCAAAGCGGAGCTGAATGAATACGACCTCGGCATTGACGATACCGTCCGCAAGCAGGAGATCCTGCGAGCGAAGGTCAATATTCACGACGAAATGAACCGACTCATGCTCTCTACTGTGGCAGCGGAAAAAGGCGACGCGGCGACGATGGATCGGATCTTCAGGCTCTGTGAGCAAAACGCTTTCCTTTTGTGTATGGAAGCGGATCGTTCAAACGAGTCGAAAGCGGTGGGCGGCGTGGAAAAACTCGCCGAAGCACTTAAGATCCGGCTCGTTTGGAAGAGCGATCTGCCCGAAACTCTTAACGCCGAACAGCGAGGTTTGTTTTTCTCTGTCGCCAAGGAAGCGCTCGCCAACGCCGCAAAGCACGCGCAGGCAAAACGGATGGAGATCTCCCTTACCGAGATAGATAAGGAGATCTGCTGCACATTTAAAAACGACGGAAAAGTACCGACGAACGAAATCAAATTCGCAGGCGGACTGTGTTATCTTTCTGTTCTCGCCGCAAAGCAGGGCGCAACGCTGTCAAGCGATACTGGAGAAGAGTTCACGCTCATCCTACGCTTTCCGAAGAACGTCATGAAAATCAGCCAAGCGGCTGATGACAAGACGGTTCCGGAGTAATATAATTGAAATCGAAAAAAGGAGGTGAGGACGTGGCGGTAAACGTACTTATCGTAGAAGATCAGGATATCCCGCGCGAGCTTTTTGAAATTTATATCAAATCGAGCGAGCAGTTTCATCATCTTCTTTCAATATCCAGCGCTTCGGCGGCGTTATCGGTATGTAAAGCGGGTAATGTCGATCTGATCCTGATGGATGTGATGACCGATCTTTACCGAAGCGGACTGGACGCGGCGGAAGAAATCAAAAAGCAGTTCCCGCAGATCAAGATCATCATCGTCACCTCC
>JAFXWT010000176.1 GCA_017542695.1 Clostridia bacterium | reverse complement strand
GTTTACAGCGACGGCGGAGACTCGATATATCTTTTCGACCAGATAAGCGATCAGCGCTCCGTCGACGAATCGTGGATCGACGACATCGCCCTTTCCGAAGCAATGACGAAGTTATCAGAGCGCGAGCGCGCAATCGTCACCATGCGCTTTTACCGCGGCAAAACACAGATGGAGATCGCCGACGAGATAGGCATATCTCAGGCGCAGGTATCGCGCATCGAAAAGACCGCGCTCGAGCGCATAAAAAAGCACTTGTGAAAAAAGAGGCGCGACGCGCCTCTTTTTCGTTATTTATCGGGTGTGATCTCCCGCGCGACGAACACGCCGCTCGCCGATGCATGAGACAGCGAATGAGTGATGCCGCTTCCGTCTCCTATCACGTAAAGACCTTTGTACGTCGTTTCAAGATGCTCGTTGAGCTCGACCTCCATGTTGTAGAACTTGACCTCGACTCCGTAAAGGAGCGTGTCGTCGTTTGCCGTTCCGGGAGCTATCTTGTCGAGCGCGTAGATCATTTCGATTATACCGTCGAGTATCCTCTTCGGGAGCACGAGACTGAGATCGCCCGGCGTCGCAGCCAGCGTCGGCGTTACGAGTCCCTCTTCTATTCTTTTGACATTCGAACGGCGTCCTCTCACAAGGTCGCCGAATCTCTGCACCATAACGCCCCCTCCGAGCATATTGGAAAGGCGGGCGATGCTTTCGCCGTAACCGTTTGAATCCTCGAACGGCTCGGAAAAATGCTTCGATACGAGCAGCGCGAAGTTCGTGTTCTCCGTCTGCATTTTGGGATCCTCATAGCTGTGACCGTTCACCGTCACTATCCCGTTTGTATTTTCGTTGACGACGATCCCGTGCGGGTTCATGCAGAACGTGCGCACGTTGTCCTCGAATTTTTCTGTGCGGTAGACGATCTTGCTCTCGTAAAGCTCGTCGGTCAGGTGCGAGAATACGACCGCGGGAAGTTCCACGCGCACGCCGATGTCAACTCTGTTCGATTTCGTCTTGATGCCGAGATTCTTGCACACCGTTTCCATCCATTTGCTGCCGCTGCGTCCGACCGAGATAACGCACTGCGAGCAGGAGTAAGTCTTGTCGTCAGTCGTGATCTCATAGCCGCCGTCAACGTTTTTTACTTCCCTGACGGGAGTGTCGAAATAGAAATCAACTTTCTTTTCAAGCTCCGCGTAGAGATTCTGCAAAACGACATAATTTATATCCGTTCCGAGATGGCGCACCGACGCGTCGAGAAGATTGAGCTTGTTCTGGATGCAAACCTTCTTGAAATTGCTTCCCGCAGTCGAATAGAGTTTCGTTCCCTCTCCGCCGTGCGCGACGTTGATCTGATCGACGTATTTCATCAGCTCGAGCGCTTTCTTCTTGCCGATGTACTCATGGAGCGTGCCGCCGAAATCATTCGTGATGTTATATTTTCCGTCGGAGAATGCGCCCGCGCCGCCGAATCCGCTCATTATAGAGCAGCTTTTGCAGCCGATGCACGTCTTTATTTTTTCGCCGTCAATGGGGCACTTGCGTTTTTCAAGCGAATGTCCCGCATCGAAAACGGCGATTTTCAGCGACGGGTCTCGCTGTTTCAGCTCATATGCCGTGAAAATTCCGCCCGGACCCGCGCCGATGATTATTACGTTATACATTTTTGTTTCTTCCTTTGCCGAGAACTTTTTAACATATATAATATAACTTCATTTTTACGTAATGTCAACAGAAAAAACGAAATTCGGGTTGAAAGAAAGATAATTTTATGATAAAATATGATCACGAGGTGATAATATGACAATTTTCGAGTCGCTTATGAAAAATGCGGGACAGAGACTCCCGATGCACATGCCGGGACACAAGAGAAAAACGCCCGCAAAATATCTCAAAAAGCTCGCCGCCGATATAGATATCACGGAGATAGACGGCTTTGACGATCTTCACTGTCCGTCGGGGCTGATAGCCGAGGCGGAGGAGCGCGCGGCGGCGCTTTGGGGCGCGCAAAAGTCGCACATACTCGTCGGCGGGAGCACCGTCGGCATCCTCGCGGGGATATATTCGTTCCTCGATCCGAGCGATGAAGTTCTCGTTGCGCGCAACTGCCACAAATCAGTTTACCACGCCGTCGAAATATGCGGCTCAACGCCGCGATACATAGTTCCCGAGCGCGACGAAAAAACGGGGATATATCTCTCCGTCGATCCCGAAAAAGTCGCGGCGGCGCTCGATTATTTCAAAAAGATAAAACTCGTCGTCATAACGTCGCCGACGTATGAAGGCGTGATATCCGACATTCCCGCGATCGCGGATATATGCCACAAAAGAGGCGTTGCCATGCTCGTCGACGAGGCGCACGGCGCGCATCTCGACCTGTCGGATAAATTCGCGGGAGGCGCGGTGAAAGCGGGCGCCGACGTCGTTGTTCAGTCGCTCCACAAGACGCTCCCATCGCTGACGCAGACGGCGATCGCGCACGTCGGCGGATTTTGCGACAAGGACAAATTCGCTCGCGCGCTCGATGTGTTTGAAACGTCCAGCCCGTCGTATTTACTCATGGCGTCGGCTGACGGATGCGTCGATTACATTAAAAACAATGGTAAAATGTTCGCAAAATGGAGCGCCGCGATCGACTCTTTCCGAGACGGCGCGAAAAAGCTCACGCATCTCTCGCTATTTAACGGCGGCACGTTTGCATCCGATAAGAGCAAAATTGTAGTTACAACGGCGGGCACGAGCATTTCCGGCTTTGAGCTTATGAAAAAGCTCCGTGAGGAATATGACATCGAGCTTGAAATGGCAAGCGAAAAATACGCCGTCGCAATGACGGGAATGTTTGACACAAAATCGACGCTCGGAAAACTTATCCGCGCGCTGACGAAAATCGACAAAACTCTCACCGCTGCCGAAGCATCAGATATCACAAGCGTCGATCTTCCCGTCTATGCAATAACTCCGAAAGAGGCGGTGATCCTGCCATGTGAAGCGGTATTTGCCGGCGAAGCCGAGGGCGAGATCAGCGCAGAATACGTATGGGCGTACCCTCCCGGCACGCCTCTCATCGTTCCGGGAGAGGTGATCGACGGAGATGCCGTCGCGTATGCAAAACGCCTTCTCTCCCTCGGCGCGAACGTGATTTGCGCCGACAAATCGCTGAAAACTTTGAAAGTAATCAAAAAATAATATTGACACGGCGATATTTTGCGTGTATAATTATAGGCGAATTGAAATTTCAATAATTCAAAGGAGAAAGAAAATGAAAAGAATTCAGACTCTCGATACAAGAGACCTCGAAAAGAGCGTAAAGAACGGCGGCTGCGGCGAATGCCAGACATCTTGCCAGTCCGCTTGCAAAACGTCCTGCGGCGTTGCAAATCAGCCCTGCGAAAACAAGAACGAGATCAAAAAATAATCAATTTGAAAAATCAAAAATGCCGCCACAAGGCGGCAATTTTTGTGAAAGAGGATAAAATGATACATCAGTACAAACTCGGAGGATATAACATAGTTCTCGACGTTTACAGCGGCTCCGTCCACGTAGTCGACGAGGTCGCCTATGACGTGATCGGGATGTTCGAGAGCTCGAATGATGATGAGATCGTCGCCGCCATTCTCGAAAAATACAAAAACTCCCCCGACGTGACAGAAAACGAGATCCGCGAGTGCATTTCCGACGTCGCGGCGCTGCGCGACGCGCACAAGCTCTTCACCCCCGACCCTTACGCAACCCTTGCGTTCGATCTGAAAAAGAAATCGAACGTAATAAAGGCGCTGTGCCTGCACGTCGCGCACACGTGCAACCTCAGTTGTTCATACTGCTTTGCGTCCCAGGGTAAATACAAGGGCGAGCGCGGGCTTATGAGCTTTGAAGTCGGCAAGCGCGCGCTTGATTTCCTCGTCGAAAACTCGGGCACGCGCACAAATCTTGAGGTGGATTTCTTCGGCGGCGAGCCGCTGATGAATTGGGACGTCGTAAAAGAGATTGTAAGATACGGGCGCAGCATCGAAAAGGAAAAAGGCAAGAATTTCCGCTTCACGCTGACGACGAACGGCGTTCTCGTCGACGACGACGTGATCGAATTTTCGAACCGCGAGATGCACAACGTCGTTATGAGCATTGATGGGCGCAAAGAAATACACGACTACTACCGCAAGGATTACGCGGGCAACGGCAGTTACGACAGGATAATCCCGAAGTTCCGGAAGTTCGCAAAAAGCCGCGGCGAAACGGGATATTATGTGCGCGGCACGTACACTCACCGCAACGTCGACTTCACAAACGACATCTTTCATCTCGCCGACCTCGGATTTACCCAGCTTTCGATGGAGCCCGTCGTCTGCGCGCCGACCGATCCCGAAGCGCTGACCGAGGAGGATTTCCCAAAGCTGTGCGAGCAGTACGAGATCCTCGCAAAAGAGATGATAAAACGCAAAAAAGAAGGCAAAGAAATCACTTTTTATCACTATATGATCGACCTCTCTCACGGACCGTGCATCTATAAGCGCATATCGGGCTGCGGCTCGGGAACGGAATACATGGCGGTTACGCCGTGGGGCGATCTCTACCCCTGCCACCAATTTGTCGGCGATGAAAAATACCTTATGGGCAATATCTGGGACGGCGTGACGAATGAAAACGTGCGCGACGAGTTCAGAAAATGCAACGTATATTCGCGCCGCGAATGCGACGACTGCTGGGCGCGTCTCTACTGCTCGGGCGGCTGCGCCGCAAACGCTTATCACGCGACGGGGAGCATCACGGGCGTTTACGAATACGGCTGCCGCCTGTTCAAAAAGCGCATCGAGTGCGCGATCATGATGAAAGTCGCGGAAGCGCAGAAAGACGAATAACGCAAAAGAAGTCGGGCAACGCCCGACTTCTTTTATTTTGCCAGCTTATTTTTCTTCCGAAAAGTTGTTTTTCACAAAGACCGAACCGCAGATCATCGCGGCGGCTGTGATGCCGAACGTAACAAGCGATCCAAAGTTCCATAAAATAAAGAAAGTTGTAATGATACCGACTACCATAAGCCAATTTTTCACTGCTTTTGCCTTGACTATCGCGGCGTTCGGATCTTCCGCGTTCTTGCATATCGAGCCCGAGAAAACGACGAGCGCTCTCGTGTAAAGCACGTTGAACAGAAGAACGATCGCGCCGACGAGTGCCAGACACATCGAAATTGAAATGAAAATGATGCTGTGCAGTGCGCTTTCCGAAATGCCTACAGATGCGAAATAATTGACAAGCGTCTGATATGCGTTGTTTATATACTCGATAATATTGTTCGTGCTGTTGCCGACGAATGGGATATCCTTGATCGAGTATTGATTGAATGAGTTGATCGTTTCATTGATTATTTCCTTGAACGTGAAGCCGGTCGTGAAATGGAGCGCCGCAAGTCCTACACCCAAAAGAATGAGCATGCCGCCCAAAACGTAAAGCAGCACATACCTCGCGGTGAGAACGCCTTTTGTAAATTGTATTCCCGACAGGGGAGATTCGTTTTTCTTTGCTTTTCCGTAAGTCACCCAACCGGCGATCATGAACAGAAGCGGAAACAGCCATCCTCCTTTGTAGATGAAGGTGAACGCAAACAACACCGTGATCAGTACGCAGATCGCACGGTAGAGCGGGCTTGTGAAGATCTTTGCGTAGTCACGCGATCTCTTTTCGGATGCGGGAGTCGGATTGACGGGTTCTTTGGATGAAACCGGGGTCTCCTCCGTCGTCGCCTCGGGCTCTTCGCGGACTATTACCGGCGGCGTGTATATCGTCGCTTCTTCGCTTGCAACGGCCGCGGCAGATTCGCTCTCGGGTGTTATGGGTTTAAAATTGTTGTCCATTATAATGTCCTTTCTGTCGTTTTTCGCATTTTTCCCATTGATATACAGTATAAACAAAAAATAACGATGTGTCAATAGTTTTTTATGTCAAAATATCAGCATTGTTTTTTATCCATTTGGATAAACAGATATACACCGCGGCAATTAAAACACCCGCGACCGATGTGCAGACCGAATTGAAAATAGCAAGCACTGACGCAATGATTGTAATCGTGCTTTGTGTGCTTGCCGAGCCCACGGTATACATAACGCCGACAAGAACCGACCTGATGCAAAAAATACCGTATACGACGGCGGTGATCACGCCTACCACCTTATACCATCCGCGCGCTAGTCCCGTGCACTCCGCATTTTCCGCTTTTCCCTCTTCAACAAGACACATTGATTTTGTGAATTTGTGAACTTTTCTGTAAAAAACGGCGTTTATCACTATTCCTCCGGCGACAAAAGCAGTAACGAAAAATGCAACTATGAAATGGGCAATGAGCGAGTCGTAGGTCGCCATCGCGGAATATATGCGCCACATCAGCGAGTCCGCTTCAGACTGCAAAGTGTAGCTGAAAAAGCTGATGCCGACCGACAATGTCCAGACGTAAAAAATGATAAATCCGAAAGCGACGTATTTCAAAATGTAATTTGCTTTAACAACGCCGCTGACGAGTTTCATGCCGACAATGGGTGAAGCTCCATTCTTCGCTTTTCCGTAAATGATCCACGCACCGATCGTCGGCAGGAGCAGAATGATGTTGAACGACATGCCGATATTAAACGAACCATTTTCGGCGTTTATCGAAACACTGAATGCCGACAGCGCCGTTGCGATCGTCAGAAGAACGCATATCGCGAGAAAAAGCGGCTGTGTGAACGCCGAATTGAATCTGCCGCCCGTTTTTGCCGTTCCCGCGTCCGCGGGCTCCGGCATTGCATTTATTCCATTGTTCTGATCCATTGTAATTTCTCCTTTTAAAACGACTTTTATTTACCTTGAGTTTTTATTTCAAAATCTCCGTGTTGTTCCTTATCCATTTTGAAATGATAAGATAAGCAACGGCGAGAGTAACTTGCCCGATCGCTCCGCAAAGCGTAATCAAAAACGGAACGATATAAAGCGAAAGGTCTGTCGCGTCTTTTCCCGTAAACATGGTCAAAATGCGAAGCAAATCGTCCGATTTGATCGACAAGAAACTTCTGATCGTCGAAATGAATAATAATCCGCCGCCGATCGCCCCAAGGATGCCGAAAACTTTATACCATTGGCGCGCAACGTCCGCGCATTCGACTTTTTCCGCTTTTCCTTCCTCAACAAGACAAAGCGATTTGGTGAATTTGTAAACTTTTCTGTAAAACACAGCGAAAATCACGACGAGGCCCGCAAATAACGCGGCCAAAATCAATCCAAGGAAAATCGTCAGAACCACCGCCTGTACGATACCGACTCTCTCGGTGTTGAAATTGATGTAGATTTTCGAAAACGTGACCGGTTGGCCGCTGATAACAGCAACCAACACAGCAACCCAATAAGCCCAGGGTATGCCGCCGAAAATCACGAGCGCCAAAATAAATTTCGCCTTAACAGATCCGTTCAACAGTTTCATTCCCGCAAGCGGAGATATTCCCTTTTTAACCTTACCGTAAATAATCCATGCTCCTATCGTGATAATGAGATTAATGACATTGACCAAATTGCCGTAAATGAACACGAACAGATCTGTTCCGTTAAGCGTGCTCAATCCGGACAACACGACCGTTATCGTCAAAAGTATGCAAATGACCAAAAAAAGCGGCTGTGTGAACGCCGAATTGAATCTGCCGCCCGTTTTTACGAGTTGATTGTTTTGATCCATTGTAATTTCCCTTTTTTATATTTTTATATATATGAGCGTCAGTTACCGAGCATCGCAAATTTCTTTCCGCCGTTTTTCTTTATGCTCGAATACATCGCCGCACAGATCGCGGAAAGAATGACGGCATAAACGATAAGCCCGACGCCAAGCGGTATTAACGTGTGGAACAACGTCGCCGCAAGCACCTCAATAACGGAGAAAATGATCGCGGGAACGACGACAACGCCGAGCCCGATCGCCATTACGGCGCCTATTATTCCCTGCTTCAGCACCGTCACTTCGTCGATCCAGTCAAGCCGCGGATAGCGAAGATTGAGCTTCAGTCCGAGGAATCCCATGAATACGTTGTAAGCGAGCGGAGCGACGACGGTCCCGATCACTCCCCATACGTCCGTCGGGTAACCGATGAGTATCAGCGCGGACGATGCGATGATAAACGGTGCGGAAATGATGACGTGCATTTTAACCTTCGCCATCAGCACGCGCGAGCCGTCGACAGGCATGGATTGCGCGATCCAGAGGTTTTTGCCCTCCATCGACACGGACGGCGCGGATATAAGCACCATCATCCCCATAAAACAGAGAGCGTATGCAAATACCGGGGCGATCATCGGCGCAAAGTCAATCTCTATCCCGACCATGTTCCGCATCACATTGGAAACCGCCGCCGAAGCGTCGGCGCGTTTAACGAAAGCGAACACCGAAAGACCGACCATGAACAAGAGACCCAGTCCCTGATTCATCATATACGACGCGCTCGTGACAAAACGCGAAAATTCGCGGCGCAGAAGAGCCGCGTCGGCGCCTTTGTTTTTAGTTTTCTTTTCGGTGTAAACGAGCTTTGCGCCGCCTTTGTTCATCGTGGCAAGTCTTATGAACGAGCGCGAAAGCGCAAAATATACGACGGCAAAAACGCCGGCGCAGATAAGAACGACATACAGCAGATGGAGCGCGTCCGCGTTCCCGACGGCCGAGCCGAGCCAATAAACGATGAATATTTTACCGAGCGTCTCGGATATTACGTCGCCATTTTCAACGAGCGCCTGCATATATGAGCTCATGTTGAAACACATGATGAAATACGCGCCAAGAAGCAAGACGGAAAGTATCATCTTGAACAGCGTCTTGCGTTTCATCCTCGACGTTAAAGCCGACAAAAACCACGCAAAAAGCGTCGTCAGTCCGAGCGAAAGCAGCGGCAGCGCCGCGCATATCACGATAAAGAACAGTATATTCAGAATGTTGAACTGTCCCCAAATTAGATAGCACACGAGCGCGGGGATCGCGACAACCGCTTCATATATGATATTCAGTATTCCGACGGAAACTATGCGGCTGATAAGGATATACCTCGGCGGGATAGGCATGCTGATCAGCAGGTCGTTGTCCCTCGCCTCGAATATCTGCGTCTGCGCCATGAACACGCTGCCGACGAACATTATCGCAAACGCGAGTATGCCGAACATCGCAAAATAGAGCCAGTCGAGCCCCGCTTCGAAGTACATAATTGCCATTCCCATAAACACAGAGAAAAACATCATCAAAAACGCAACGCCGACAAACGTCCAGATGGCGATAAGTCCCGATTTTGACATTTGTTTTTTTCCGATACCGCCCTTGCGATTGAACATTTCAAGAAACATCGCAAGGCGGCTTTTTATAAGCGCTTTGAGCATTTTCATTTTTCGTCCTCCAGCTCGAGGAACACGTCTTCAAGCGAGGAATCGCCCTTGACCTCGTCCATAGTGCCCGACGCTATGAGCGATCCGTTTTTGATGATCGCAACTTTGTCGCAGAGCTTTTCCGCGACCTCGAGCACGTGCGTCGAAAAGAATATCGCGCCGCCCTCGTCACATATTTTTCTCATCGTTTCTTTGAGGCGGTGGGACGCGAGAGGGTCGAGACCGACGAACGGTTCATCCATCAGAATAAGCTTCGGGCTGTGGATGAGCGCGGAAATGAGCGCGAGTTTCTGCTTCATTCCGTGCGAGTACGCCGATATCGGCTGCGCAAGATCGGGAGTGAGAGAAAACATCTCGCCGTATTCGCGTATCTTCTTCTCTCTCTCTTCGGCCGAAACACCGTAGATATCCGCGACGAAATTCAGATATTTGATGCCCGACATAAAATTATAAAGATCAGGATTGTCGGGGATATACGCCATGTTTTGTTTGCATTTAATGGGGTCTTTCCTGATCGACGTGCCGTCGATGAGGATGTCGCCGTCGTCAAATTGCAGGATCCCGGCGCACGCTTTGAGCGTCGTCGTCTTACCCGCGCCGTTGTGGCCGATAAAGCCGTATATCTCGCCCGGCGCAATGTGGAGCGAAAGATCGTTCACTGCGACCTTGTCGCCGAATCTTTTTGTGTAGTGTTCGATTTTAAGCATATTTTTCTCCTTGGAAATTGCAGTTTTTCTTAACTTAATCAGGGACAAATCCGTAGAATTTTTCGTTCACTATCGCAAGCATCCCGCTTTTTCCAACGCCGAGCGACAGATATGTTTCTTCGTCGACGTCAAGCGCTATTTTTTCTCCGTCGTCGGTCAAAAACATAACACGGAATATCTTTTCCGTAACGGGTCGGGAATAACCGAATGATTCCACGTCGCACGTCATGTCCGTGACGTTGACGTGATACTCGGTCATCGGCGGCTCTTCGAGCTTATCCCAGCTTTCCTGCATTTTTCGGTTTCGTTTTCTTTGGTCAATAATATGATAAATTATTCCGCCGATAAAAAGCGCTCCGAGGATCACCCCGATCAACACCGGATTAATTTCGATATCCGCGACAAAAGTGCGGCACAGCGCCGCGACGGCAGTTATTATAATTGTTTTCATTTTATGTCGATATCAAGCGGTTTGTCTATCTCATCAGACACGTATTTGCCGTTTTTCTTCCGCTGACGCACACATTCCGAGAGCAGATATTCAATCTGACCGTTCACGGAACGGAAATCGTCCTCAGCCCAAGCGGCGACGGCGTCATACAGCTTTGATGAAATCCTGAGCGGTATCTGCTTTTTTTCGTTTTCGTTCATCAATAGAGACTACCGGAATTGACGACGGGCTGAGCGTCGCGGTTTCCGCAAAGAACAACGAGAAGGTTTGATACCATTGCCGCCTTGCGCTCTTCGTCGAGCTCGACGGCGCCGCTTTCCTTTAAGCGATCGAGCGCCAATTCGACCATGCCGACAGCGCCGTCAACTATCATGCGGCGCGCGTCGATTATCGCCGACGCCTGCTGTCTCTGGAGCATGACCGCGGCGATCTCTCTCGCATAAGCAAGATATGTTATTCTCGCCTCGATTATTTCTATTCCCGCGTTTTCGACGCGGTTCTGGATCTCGTTTCTGATCCTGCTTGCGACGACCTCGCTCGAACCGCGGAGCGATTCGTCGTCGCACACGCCGTCGCCGTTCGCGTCAACGCAGTGCGAAATGTCGTAAGGGTACATCCTGACCACGTTACGCAGCGACGTGTCGCATTGGAGTGAGAGGTATTCTTTGTAATTATCTACGTTGAATACCGCCTTTGCAGTGTCGGTGATGCGCCACATGACAGCAATCCCGACCTCGACGGGATTCCCGAGGCAGTCGTTGACTTTCTGTTTGTTATTGTTAAGCGTCATTATTTTGAGCGAGAGCTTTTTGTTCGCCGCCGCGGGCTGCGCCGCTTTCACCTCGTCTTTGGTTTTGGGAGAAATGACATCATCGCTCTGCCCGAGCACCGTCTTTGCGGCGGGATTTACCGCGACGCAAAACGGATTGACAAAATAAAATCCGTCGCCCTTCAGCGTTCCCTTGTATTTGCCGAACAGAGTCAGAACGAGCGCTTCGTTCGGTCCGAGAATCTTGAAACCGAGAAAAGGCACCCATCCAACGCACACCCACGCGAGCGATACGCCGAGAATTATGTTATTCACCGTGCTTGCCGCCGTCGTGCCCATGACAATCCCCACGACGATCGCAGCGATGTAAAGTACGGCAAAGACGACGAGAGCCGCAAAACCGCTTTTTTTATTTGATAATACTTTTTCGTTCATATTGCACCTCACAATATTGTTGATATCACAATGATATCACAATATTTTGTGTTTGTCAAGACCTTTCGGAGCGGTTTTGCAAAAAGAAAACGTACTTTTCCCGCCTTGGCAGGCGTCGTGCGCCGACGCCTCCCTCAGAACGACCCCGCGACCCGCGCTTTTTGAGGATAAGCCCCCCCTGTCCCTTTTGCATATCAAAAATCGTTTACTTGTTGACAAATTAAATCTTTATGATATAATTAGTAAGTAATTCATCAAAGTGAGGTTCATCATGAAACACATTTTTATCGTAAATCCCGCGGCAGGAAACGGAAAGACTCTCCCCGCCCTTTTACAGAAGATCACATTCTCCGCGCAGAAGCTCGGAGTCGATTATGAAATTTACCACACGCAGACAGTCGGAGACGCGACAAGATACGCGGAAAAACGCATCGCCGAATCTCCGAATGAAACGCTCCGCTTTTACGCTTGCGGCGGCGACGGCACAATGAACGAGGTGGCGAACGCGGTGGCGTGCCACAGCAACGCCGAGATCGCCGTCATACCGAACGGCACGGGCAACGACTTCATCCGTTCGTTCTCACACATGGACAATTTTTCCGACATCGACGCGTCGATCCTCGGCAAATCCATTCCGATGGACATAATCAAATACGGCGACAAATACTCGCTCAACATACTCAACGTAGGTCTTGACAGCGACGTTGTAAAGCGCGTCGAGGAGATCAAACGCGCGTCGTGGGTGCCGCACGGCATGGCGTATTCCATAGCGATCACGCAGGTGCTCACAAGATCTTACGGCCAGCGCTTCAAGCTCACGATGGAAGACGGCACGGTCTACGAAAACGATTTCATTATCGCTGTTTTCGCAAACGCGAGATACTACGGCAGCGGCTACAAATCCGCGCCGAACGCTCTGCTCAACGACGGACTTATGGACGTGTGCTTCTTCGACAAAATACCGCGCAGAACACTCATGAAGATACTCCCGAAATACAAGAGCGGATCATATATCGAAACGCTTGATCAAACCCCGTATATCCACTGTTTCAAATGCAGGAAGATCACGTTTGACGCGCCCGATTTCATGAGCGTGTGCGCCGACGGCGAGCTTTCGCCCGCAAAGCACCTCGACATCGAGGTAATTCACGATGGAATAAGCGTCGTCGTTCCGAAGGGCTCAAAATGCCTCGCGCTCGTCAAAAAGAACAAGGAAACCACGGAACAATAAACGATAATTCAGAAAAGAGAAACTATTGCAATGAGAGAACTTCCGAAAAATTACGATCCGTCAGAGATCGAAAAACCGCTTTATAAGACGTGGAGCGAGAAAGGATATTTCAAACCGACGGGCGAAAAGAACAAAAAGCCGTTCACGATAGTCATCCCGCCTCCGAACGTCACGGGGCAGCTTCATATGGGGCACGCCCTTGACGAAACGATGCAGGATACCGTCATCCGCTTCAAAAGGATGCAGGGCTACGATACGCTTTGGGTTCCCGGAACCGATCACGCGGGCATCGCGACGCAGATCAAAGTCGAGGAATATCTCCGCAAGGAAGAAGGAAAATCGCGCTACGATCTCGGACGCGACGCTTTTGTCGCGCGCGTCTGGGACTGGAAGGAAAAATACGGCTCGCGCATAATCGAGCAGTTGAAATCCCTCGGCTCGTCGTGCGACTGGTCGCGCGAGCGCTTCACGATGGACGAAACGCTCTCCGCCGCCGTCAAAAAGGTGTTCGTTTCTCTTTACAATAAAGGACTCATATATCGCGGCTTCCGTATCAGCAACGTCTGCCCGCGGTGCGAGACCGCGCTTTCCGACGCCGAGGTCGATTACAAGGAACAGGAGGGTTCGTTCTGGTACATCCGCTACCCTGTCAAAGACAGCGACGAGTACGTGACGATCGCAACGACGCGCCCCGAAACGATGCTCGGCGATACGGCTGTCGCCGTTCACCCCGAGGATGAGAGATATTCACACCTCGTCGGCAAAACGCTCATTCTGCCGCTTGTCGGCCGCGAAATACCAGTCGTCTCCGACGAATACGTCGAAAAGGATTTCGGCACTGGATGCGTCAAGATCACTCCCTGCCACGACCCGAACGACTACGAGGTCGGCAAACGCCACGATCTGCCGATGCTCTCCGTCATCGACGGAAAAGCGAAGATAATCGGCGGCTTCAAATACGACGGAATGGACAGATACGAAGCGCGCCGTGCGATCGTTTCCGATCTCGAAGCGGGCGGATACCTCGTCAAGATCGAAAAATGCACCCACAACGTCGGCTGCTGCTGCCGCTGCGGAACCGTCGTCGAGCCGCTCGCGTCGCGCCAGTGGTACGTAAAAATGGAGCCGCTCGCAAAAGAGGCGATCAAAGCGGTTGAATCGGGCGACATCAAGTTCGTTCCCGACAGATTCTCGAAAATATACCTCAACTGGATGTACGGAATCCACGACTGGTGCATCTCGCGCCAGCTTTGGTGGGGTCACAGGATACCCGCTTACTACTGCGACGACTGCGACGAGATAACGGTTTCGGAAACGGACGTCACGGTCTGCCCGAAATGCGGCGGCAAACACATACGCGCGGAAGAAGACGTGCTCGACACGTGGTTCTCCTCCGCTCTCTGGCCGTTCTCCACTCTCGGTTGGCCCGAAAAGACAGCCGATCTTGAGCGTTACTATCCGACAAACGTGCTCGTTACGGGATATGATATAATTTCGTTCTGGGTTTCGCGCATGATAACTATGGGAATGGAATGTATGAAAGAGCGCCCGTTTGAACACGTGCTCATTCACGGTCTTGTGCGCGACGCGCAGGGACGCAAAATGTCAAAATCCCTCGGCAACGGCATCGACCCGCTTGAAATAATCGACAAATACGGCGCGGACGCGCTCCGCTTCGCGCTGCTCACCGGCAACTCGCCCGGCAACGATATGCGCTTCTCTCCCGAAAAGGTGGAAAGCGCACGCAACTTCACAAACAAGATATGGAATGCTTCGCGCTTTGCGATGATGTACCTGCCCGACGAGCTTAACGACACGGCGCTCCCCGCCGAATCAGAGCTTCGTCTGGAAGACAAATGGGTGCTCTCGCGCTTCAACACGCTCGCCGCGGAAGTGACCGAAAATCTCGAAAAATACGAGCTCGGCGTCGCGCTCGCAAAGCTCTACGATTTCATCTGGAGCGTGCTGTGCGACTGGTACATCGAACTCATTAAGCCGCGCCTGTTCGATAAAGGCGACGACTGCTTAAAGGCGTGCCGCGTACTGCTTTACGTGCTCCGCGGCTCGATGCAGTTGCTGCATCCGTTCATGCCGTTCATCACCGAAACTATATGGCAGTCCGTCCCGCACGACGGCGAAACGATAATGCTGGCGGAATATCCCGAATACGACGCTTCCCTCTCCTATCCCGAAGAGGAAAAGACGATGGAGCTCGTCGTCGCGGCGATCCGTCAGATACGCAACCGCCGCGCCGAAATGAATGTGCCGCCGTCCAAAAAGACGAAGATGTTCATCGTTTCCCCCGAAAAGACGGCGTTCTCGAAAGAGACCGAGTATTTCTTTGTAAAGCTCGCGGGCGCGTCCGACGTGGAATTCCCATCCGACCACTCCGACGAGGGCGCAGTCAGGATAATCTCCGACAAAGCGGTTATATTCATCCCTCTCGCCGATATGATCGATATTGAAAAAGAGGTCGCGCGCCTGAACGATGAAAAGGCGAAAATGCTTTCCGAGATCGAGCGCATTGACAAGAAACTCTCCAACGAGGGATTCGTCGCAAAAGCTCCCGCCGCAGTTGTCGAAGGCGAAAAATCGAAACGCGCGGGATACGCCGAAAAACTTGCGCTTATTGATGAAAACATCGAAAAATACAAAAGGATGTAAATTTTGCTTGACAAAATTCCGCTTTTGTGATATAATTATACCGAAAAAGAAAAAAATCGGAATTTCTGTGAGATAAAACCGCATTTTAATCGACTAATCGGTAAAAAATCATAACGGAGGGGTCAAATTATGAAAACAAAACGCATAATCGCAGTTATCCTCGTGCTTGTAACGGCGTTCGCTCTCTGCTCTTGCGCGGAAGGAAAGCAGGCGGCATACAGAGACGATTCGACGAGTATTCGCCCGAGCAACGGCGCGATGTATTCCGATAAAACGTCGGCGGAAGGCTATCCCATTCAAGATACAGACGGCTCGGAGATAATGAAGAGTGACGTTGAGGACTACACCAGAAAGATAATCAAGCACCAGTACCTCACCGTCGAAACGCTGACTTTTGATGAGGCGCTTTCTAAGATAGACGCGCTCGTCGCCGATCTCGGCGGGTACTATGCCTCGACCGATATTTCAAGCGGAAGCACATACGGATACGGGTATTATTCCGAAAACAGATACGCACAGCTCTCAATAAGAATACCTGAAAACAAGATCGACGATTTTGTGAAAGCCATCTCGTCGACCGACACGTTCAACGTGACGAGAAATTCGCTCAGCACCGAGGAAGTGACCGACACTTACTACGATCTGAAAGCACAGCTTAGCGCACTGATGGATCAGGAAGCGCGGCTGACGGCGCTGATGAACGAGGCGAAAAATCTTTCCGATATGCTCGCCATCGAAAGCAAGGTCACGTCTGTCCGCAAGGAGATCAACGCCGTATCGTCAAGGATCCAGTACTACGACAAAGCGGTTGCGATGTCATTTGTCGACATAAAACTGAACGAAGTCAAAAAGTACGAGCCGACAAAGGAAAAAACGTTCTTTGACAAGGTCGGTGAGGCATTCGTCGGCGCTTGGGAGGTATTTGCAAGCTTCCTTGAAGGCGCGTTCCTCGTTCTGCTTTGGATCCTGCCGTTCGTTATCGTTCTCGGCGGCGTCGCAGCGATAATCGTCGTTGTCGTCGTTAAAAACAAAAAGAAGAAAAACGCGGCGGCAAAAGCAAAAGAATTTCCGCCTTCCGAACATGAGAACAAGCAATAAACAATAAAAAAATCGGCTGTCGTTTGACAGCCGATTTTTTTAGTTTCCGAGGCATTTTTTCAGCTTTTCAAATATCTTCTTTTCTTCTCTCGACACCTTGACCTGCGTTATTCCGAGTATTTTCGCCGTCTGCTGCTGCGATAGCTCGCGGTAAAAGCGTAGCGCGATTATCTTTTGCGACTGCTCGTCGAGCGTCTTTACCGCCTCGCCGAGCGCGATGAAATCGGTCGATTTGTCGATTTCGTTTTCCGGCGACGGAGTCACCATTTCGACGGTCATCCCGTCGTCGCCGATCTGATCCTGAAGCGAGCAGACGGGAG
>JAFXWT010000018.1 GCA_017542695.1 Clostridia bacterium | reverse complement strand
GCCCTTGACGCGATGAGCTTTATAAGACCCGCTCCCGGAGAGAACTTGATCTTGCCGTTCAGCTTGAGATCCTTCGGAGATTCCCAGTCGAAGTCTTCAAACGAGAGCTTCGCAAGAGTCAGCTCTTCGCCGGACACGTTCGCCGTCATTACGGCGTCGCCCGTGAAGAGGTCGCCGTTTCTGACGCCCGTTCCGTGCATTTCAAAGCCGCTCCCGTCGCCGAGGTCAAGCTCGACCGTAAAGCCGGTCTTGCCGTCGGATGTCGTCTCGGCGGTCTTGAGGATGAACTGCTTGTCGCCGTCGACAGTCACTTCAAGATGATGTCCCTTCGCCTCTCCCTTGCCGTCAACGTAGAGCGCGAGATATATCATCGGCTCGTCGGGAAGCTCATAGTTGTCCTCGTCGCCGTATTCGTAATCATCGTCGTCGTAATCGTCGTCGCCGTATTCGTAATCGTCGTCGTCGTAGTCGTAGTCATCGTCGTATTCGTCGCCGAATCCGATATCCTCACCGCCGTTTGCGATCATCTCAATACCGGAAAAGATCATATCCTTTATCTCGTCTGCGCTGACTTCATAGTTTTCGGAAGAAGAAGCCTCGGCGACGGCGGGAGCGATGCTCTCGACTATATCCTTGAAGTCGCCGTCGTCCTTGAGCTCGCCCGCGAGCTTCCGGACGATCTTCAAAACGTCATTCCGGGAAAGGCTGACCTCATACTTCGTGAACTCCTCGGAGATACCCTCCGCCGTAAGCGTCTCCTTGCCGGCATCGACAGTCTCTATCTCGTCGATAAACTTGCCTACATACTTTGTGAGAAGGGATTCTATCTCGTCGTCGGAAACGTTATCCAAAACGGCGTTGACGATCGGCGCGGCGTCGGAGTCCATAATGCCGCCGAGATCCAATCCCATTCCCCCGAGGTCCGCTCTGTCGAGAACCTTGCCGATATCAAGTCCGGACGGAAGCATATCCTTCGCGTCTTCCGAATCCAACATGATGTATTTGTCGGAAAGCTCGGGGATGCGGACGAATACCTTGCCCGCCTCGGCGTCCGTCTTATATTCGAGGGTGACGATCTTCCTGCCTCCGAGCGAGAGCTCCGCGTTGCCCGCGTTCACGTTTTCCTTTGAATCGACCTTTGCTTCAAGCCCTATGTCGGAGAGCCACGAGAAGTCCGCGCCCGCGCCGTCCGCAAGAGATTTGAGCGTGTCCTCATCGATGCTCAGCTTCACGGACAGAACGCCCGCGAGCTTTTCCTCGCCCGTCTTGTTGTCGGCGGCTTTGGAATAAAGCTTTACGATATCGGATACTAAGTCGTCGACCTCCGCCTTCTCGACCGTCTTGAACATTTTCTCGTCCGAGTAAAAGATCTTCTTGACCTGATTCGGGAAGAACAGGAACGCCGCCCCGACGATCAGACCGAGCGCAAGAACGATCGAAACGAGAGTGATCGCGACCTTCTTTCCGGTCTTCTTTTTAGGAGCCGGAGCCTGCTGCGGCGCGGCGTAAAAGCCGCCGTAGGGCTGCTGATACGGCTGCTGCTGATAGCCCTGCTGCTGATAACCCTGAGCGGGCTGCTGATAACCCTGTTGTGCGTAACCTTGCTGATAACCCTGCGCGGGCGCGGTGTATTGAGGCGCCTGCTGTGGTGCGGAGTATTGAGGCGCCGCCTGTTGAGGCTGTTCGGGTGCGCTCTGCTGCGCATTCAGAGGATTTCCGCAAACGCCGCAGAAAGCTTCGCCGTCGGCGCACTGTGATCCGCATTTCGGACAAAACATTGTAATACCTCCCTTATTGTATCGTGTTGTTATTATTAGCGCATCAGAAGAAATACTTTCGCATTTTTATACTGTATGTAAATTATAGTATATTATTCGTGCTTTGTCAATATGGACAATATGGAAAAGATCAAACGGCGCCCGTTTCAGATGAAACGGGCGCCGAACCGTTATTTACTTATCTTTTCCTTTGCCTCATTGATCAAAGACTCAGGCATGCCCGCCTCCTTCAACCTTTCAAAGAAGGCTTCAAGATCGCACGTTTGCAGCCATTTCTCAAATTCTTCCGTACTGTATACCGACACGGAGCCTTCCGGATCCGCCTCGCCGACTTCGGAGCCGTTTTGGGCATAAGCGAGCTCAATAACGAGGAGCGATTGTCCGGCAG
>JAFXWT010000175.1 GCA_017542695.1 Clostridia bacterium | reverse complement strand
CGCCGAACGAGTCGCCGCCGCCGACGCGGTCGACGATATGTATCATATATTCCTTGGAGAAATAATATTTCCCGCCCTCGTAAAGCATCGCCGCCCAGCCGTTGTCACTGGCGCTGATCGACGAACGAAGCGTTATTGCCACCGACTCAAATCCGAACCTGTCGGCAAGTTCCTTGGCGACATACTTGTACCCGTCGCGGCTGAGCTTTCCGCCCGTGATGTTAGTGTCAGGCGCACAAATGCCGAACACGTCCGCCGCGTCCTCCTCGTTAGCGATGCAAACGTCGACGTATTTCACGATCTCGCCCATGACCTCGCGTGCTTTTTCGCGCGTCCACAGCTTCTTGCGATAGTTGAGATCACAGCTTATCTTTATGCCGCGTTCCTTCGCCGCGCGGCAAGCCGCGACGCATATTTTCGCCGCGTTTTCGGACAAAGCCGGGGTAATGCCCGTGAAATGAAACCACTCCGCGCCGTCAAAGATCTTGATCCAGTCGAAATCGTTTTCCGTCGCCTCGGAAATCGACGAATGCGCCCTGTCGTAAACGACGAGCGATCCGCGCTGACTTGCGCCGCGCTCCATATAATAGATGCCGACGCGCTCGCCGCCGCGAACTATCATCGACGTTTCCACGCCGAATCTGCGAAGCGAATTGACAGCCGCTTGACCGACTGCGTGCGTCGGAAGCTTTGTAACGAATGCCGCGTCAAGACCGTAATTCGCAAGCGACACCGCGACGTTCGCTTCCGCGCCGCCATACGTCGCTTCGTACTTGTCCGCCTGCAAAATCCTGTAATGCCCTTCGGGCGCAAGACGCAGCATTATCTCTCCGAATGTGACTATTTTTCCCATTTTCTTTATCTCTCTTTCATATTCAATTATTCAAATATTTGAATAAATCAATCCGTTGTGGTATCGCCGAAGCACGTGACGCAGGGCGAATATCCGTGTGATATCATGTCATCGACGCCGTTTGACGCGACGATCACCTTATTCTTTTCGCTCATACCTTTAACGTGTCGGCACTCCTCGGAAATATGGAACGTTTTGCTCGACGAATTGACGACGAAAAGCAGTAGCCCCGCCTCGTTCGTCGCCGCAGTCAGCGCCGTCGAGGCCGTCGTCATTTCAGGCGCGGAAAATCGCGTGTTTTCAATGTCTGTGCGGATGATCACGTCTGATTTTCCGCACGAAGCGAGCAGCAGCAGCGAAATAGTCAGAAGCATGAAAAATCTTTTCATATATCCCTCGGATTCGGTATTTCTTCGGCGACGGTGTACACGTCGTCTTTTTTGATCTTGAACACCGCGGCACTAATCGGAAGTACAGGAAGTTTTGTTCCCTTCTCCCCGTCAAGCAGTTCGACGGCGCCGCGCGAAATGAACTCATACGTCCGATCCGAACGATTTACGACGACGGCGATCGCCTCGCTTTCGCCGATGCGTTCAAAGCACGCGATATCTGCGTCCGCAAAGCGCACCGAGATTTCCCCGTCGGCAAAAATATCCTCACAGCGCCTCATTTTTCCGACTTTTTTGAAATGCTCGGTAAGGTCGGTATCTTCCTTTCCCCACGGATAAAATCCGCGGCAAAAAGGATCGCCGTACCCCTCCATTCCCGCCTCGTCGCCGTAATAAATGCACGGCACGCCGGGGAGCGTCGCCAACATCACATACGCCATTTTGAGCAGCTTCACGCCGCGCTCGCGCTGATCGTCCGTCAGCTTCAACTTTGAAAGCTCGGTGCGGCTCTTTCCGTCGGACGATTCGCCGACGAGCGCCGTCATAATACGCTCGGTGTCATGCGTTCCAAGGATGTTCATAGACAAATTCGCGTTTTCGGGCGGATAATTGCCGTAAATACGGCGCAGTGTGCGGATAAGCCCCGTAAAGTCGCCGCCGCGAAGATAATTGATTATCGCAGAGCGGCACGGATAGTTCATCACGCCGTCAAGCTCGTCGCCCTGAAAATATTTCCGCCGCGCGCCGTAGGATACCTTGTTCGTCGCGTCCTCCCACACCTCGCCGAGAACGTATGCGTCATCCTTTTCAGAGACCGCTGCGCGCTTCAGATCGGCAAGAAAATCGTCGGAAAGCTCGTCGGCAACGTCAAGCCGCCAGCCCGATATTCCCTTTTTCAGATACTTTCTCACAACTCCGTTTTCGCCGCAGATGAACTCACGGTATTCAGGCAGATCGCATCTGACGCGCGGAAGCGTCTTTATCCCCCACCACGCCTCGTAATCGTTTGGAAAATCGTAAAAAGAGTACCACTTATAATAAGGCGAATCCATCGACTGATACGCGCCGAGCGAGTCGTACGCACCGTTTTTGTTGAAATAAACGCTGTCAGAGCCCGTGTGATTGAACACTCCGTCTAGAATCACGCGCATCCCCTCGCGGTCTGCCGCCGCGATCAGCGCATCGAGCGCCTCGTCGCCGCCGAGCATTTCGTCAACGTGCATGTAGTCTCCCGTGTCGTAGCGGTGATTTGAATACGCCTTGAAAATCGGGTTAAGGTAAATAACATTTACCCCAAGTGATTTCAAATATCCGAGCTTGTCGATAACGCCCCAAAGGTCGCCGCGAAAGAAATTGTTGTTCAGCATTTTCTTGCCGTGGTCGGCAAAAAGCGGCGTCTCGCCTTCTTTTTGGATCACCGCGTCATCGCGCGGCGGAATATCTTTCCCGCGGCAAAACCTATCGGGAAATATCTGATACATTATCGCCCCGCGCATGAATTCGGGAGTTTTCTCGCGTCTGCGGTATATCAAAAGCTGAAAAGCGCCGTCAAATCCGTCGGCGGTGTACGATATCTCTTCCGCGCGATCTCGCTCGCGCAGGCGCATCTCATAATCACCCGTCGCCGTTTTGAACCTGTATTTGTAAAAATACAGCCCGCGCCCGCCGTCGCCCGAGCACGACAAATCGAGAGTAAACGCAAAGCGCTTCCCCTCTCTCGTCATTTTATATTCCGTCACTCCTCCGTCGTTATCGGAAAGAACGATCATCGACGCGCTCTCCGTGCTGACGGGAGCGTCGACCTCGAATTTTATCACGGAATACGACGGAAAAGCGCCTCGTCCGTCGGCGCTTTTCCCGCTTGAAACGAGCGTTTTGTGCTCGGAAAACGCGGGCGTCAGAACAAAGCGTTCAAATCCCGCCATTTCAGTTCATTCCTTTTACGCTGTTAATGTGCCAGATCTTTTCCGCGTATTCGCGGATGCTGCGGTCGGAGGAGAAATATCCCGCGCCCGCGATATTTATCATTGATTTCTTCGTCCACAAATCTCGGTCATTGTAAAGCTCGACAGCGTCGCCGAAGACGTTATAGTACGAATCGAAGTCCGCAAGGCACATGTACGGGTCGGAAACGTTGACTCCCGAAAGGAGATATCTCACGATCTCCGAAAAGTCCTCGCCGTCGAATCCGCGTCCGATGCGGTCGATCGCGTCGCGCAGACGCGCGCTTGAATTGTAGTATATCATCGGCAGATATCCGCGCTGCCAGAGCTCGTCGACCTCGCGTGCCGTAAGTCCGAAGATAAATATGTTGTCGTTGCCGACAGCGTCCGTCATTTCGACGTTCGCACCGTCAAGCGTGCCGACGGTGAGCGCGCCGTTTATCATGAATTTCATGCATCCCGTGCCGCTCGCT
>JAFXWT010000174.1 GCA_017542695.1 Clostridia bacterium | reverse complement strand
CGGACACCATTTCAGAGCACATATAGTCCGCGCCGCGCTCTTTGCATACGAGGCGGAACGCGCGATCGCCGTCGCCCGCCATGGGCGCGAGCCAGATGTTGCCGTATTCTTTTTCGCCGAGTCTTATCGTATTTTTCATTCAGCGCCCTCCGTCTTTTTTTATTATAATACAACAAAACCGCCGCAAAGTAAAGGAAAAAATAAGTTTTATGGAAAAACCATTCATTTATTGAACGATTTTACTTGAAAAACGGCGAGGGTCGTGATATAATGTATAATGATTAAATATGTTTATTTTTATAAAGAGGCACTGATATGAAAAGATACATCTGGGGCGGCGGGATAGCCGATGAGATCACCGATTACGACGTCGTTATAGTCGGGAGCGGGATAGCGGGGCTTTATGCCGCACTGCACGTCGACCCTGAACTGAAAACGGCGGTCATTACGAAAGCGGAATTCGAGCGTTCGAACTCGTGGCTGGCGCAGGGCGGCATTGCGTCCGTCATTTCGCCCGATGATTTCGCCGAGTCGCACATCGAGGACACGCTCCGCGCGGGCGCGGGACTTTGCGACAGGCGAGCCGTCGAGCTTCTCGTTGACGAGGGACCGAGTGACATAAAGGAGCTTATCGAGCTCGACGTTCCGTTCGACCGAAACCCCGAGGGCGACATAATGCTGACGCGCGAGGGCGGTCATTCGCGCCGCAGAATAGTCCACTGTCTCGGCGACGCGACGGGCAGGGAAACGACGCGGCGGCTCGGGCAGATAGTGCTTGAAAGAAAGCACATCGACGTGCTGTTCAAGACGTATCTTATAGACGTAATAACGGACGATCGCGGCGTTTGCGGCGTGCTCGTATTCGACGGAAAAGCGAAGATCATCCGCACGTCGAACGTGATAATCGCAACGGGCGGCATCGGTCATCTCTACCTTTCAACGACGAACCCCGCGGGAGCGATCGGCGACGGGATCGCCGCGGCGCACCGCGCGGGAGCGGATATATTCGGGATGGAGCTCGTTCAGTTCCACCCGACGACGCTCTGCGCGGGACGCGACATCGAGCGCGCGTTCCTTATATCCGAGGCGGTGCGCGGCGAGGGCGGCATACTGAAAAACGGGCGCGGCGATGCGTTCATGAAGGACGTTCACCCGCTTAAAGACCTCGCGCCGCGCGACATTGTGACGCGCGCGATAATAGACGAAATGAACAGAACGGGCGAGGACAGGGTATATCTCGACGTGTCGTCGATGACGACGGAGTTCTTCTCGCACCGTTTCCCGACGATATTCGAGGAGTGCCGCCGCCGCGGCGTTGAGATACCCGAGGAGCCGATACCCGTTCGCCCCGCGCAGCATTATCAGATGGGAGGGATAAAGACCGACCTCTATGGAATGAGCAGCGTCGACGGGCTTTACGCCTGCGGCGAGGCATCGTCGACGGGCGTTCACGGCGCTAACCGGCTCGCGAGCAATTCGATGCTCGAATGTCTCGTTTTCGGCAGGCGCGCCGCGGAGCACATATCGCGCGGTTTCAGGGAAAAGCGCGACGTTCCGAGCGCTTTGTCGCTTGTCGGCGGCGGGAAAAGAAAACTCTCGCGCTCCGATGTTTCGACGCGCGTCGGCGCACTTCGCTCCATCGTGTCGAAGTACGCGGGACCCGTCAGGACGGAAAGCGGGATGAACAAGGGAGCACGGCTCATCGGCGAGCTTTACGACGAGGCGGAAAGCGTCGTCATGACGGAGCAGTACGAGCTTGAATATTTCAACATGGCGAGCGTCGCAAAGATGGTGATCGAAGGCGCAGTGGCGAGAAAAGAGAGCGTCGGCGCGCATTATATCGCAAAGGAGTGAGTTTGATTTGACATATACGGGATTTGACGATTTTTTGATCTCGGCGATAAAAGAGGACGTCGGCACGGGCGACGTGACGACGGAGGCGACGATCCCTGCGGACGCTGAGATCGAGGGCAAATATATCGCAAAAGACGACGGCGTGATCTGCGGCACGGACGTTTGCCGCCGCGTGTTCGAGCTTGTCGGCGGGGAGTTTTCGCTTGAATTTTTCGTGAGCGACGGCGACGCGGTCAAACGCGGCGACGTGATCGGAAAAGTTTCGGGCAACGCGCG
>JAFXWT010000017.1 GCA_017542695.1 Clostridia bacterium | reverse complement strand
GTCTTGACTTCTTCTTTTGTTCCTTCTTTTGCGACGAGCGCTTCTACCTTTGCTTTCAGACCCGCTCTGATCGTCTTCTGACCGAGATACATACCGAGACCGTGCTCGGCGTTGTCCTCGAACAGAGAGTTGCCCCAAGCCGGACCCTTTCCGCTTTCCTTGTTCACCGTGTACGGTGTTGCGGGAGCGGAGCCGCCCCAAATGGACGAGCATCCCGTTGCGTTGGAGATGTACATTCTCTCGCCGAAGAGCTGAGTGATGATGCGCGCGTACGATGTTTCGGCGCATCCTGCGCAAGAACCCGAGAACTCAAGCAGCGGCTGCTTGAACTGACTGCCCTTGACCGTGTTGTTGATAAGTTCTTTCTTTTCGGAAACCTTTGCGACAGCGTAGTCGAAAGCTTCCTGCTGGAAGAGGCCTTTCTCCTGATGTACCATTTCGATGGCTCTCTTTTCGGGAGCGCCGTCTTTGTCTGCTTTCGCCGTTACGGGGCAGGCCTTTACGCAAAGCGTGCATCCCATGCAGTCGAGAGCGGAGATCGTCATCGAGAATTTGTAGTTCGTCTTGATGACGGGTTTTTCTGTAAACAGAGTCGAAGCGGGAGCATTTGCGGCTTCTTCTTCGTTCATTGCAGCCGGGCGGATTGCCGCGTGCGGGCAAACGAACGCGCAGTTGTTGCACTGTATGCAGTTTTCGGGGTGCCAGAGCGGAACGTTGACCGCAACGCCGCGCTTCTCATAAGCCGCGGAGCCCTGCGGGAGCGTGCCGTCCGCATATTTGACAAACGTCGAAACCGGCAGGGAATCGCCCTTCATCGCGCCGACCGGCTCTACGATCTCGTTGACGAATTCGACGAGATCTTTGCGCGCGCCCGAAACTTTTGCCTTCGGAGCATCCTTGCCCGCCGTTTTCCAAGCTGCCGGAACGTTCACTTTGACGAACGCGTCAGCGCCTGCGTCGATTGCCGCGTAGTTGAGGTCGACCATCGCCTGACCTTTTTTGATATAGGATTTGTACGCCATCTTTTTCATGTACTCGATGGCTTCATCTTTCGGAAGAATGCCCGCGAGAGCGAAGAACGCGGACTGGAGGACTGTGTTCTTTACCTTCGGGTTGCCGATCTTATCCGATGCGATCGACGTCGCGTTGATGATGTAGAAGTTTACGTCGTTGTTTGCGATGTAAGACTTAACGGAAGCGGGGAGGTTTTCGTCAAGCTCCGCCTCGTTCCAGCCGCAGTCGAGAAGGAATGTGCCGCCGGGTTTAACGTCGCTTACCATGTCGTATTTCTTGAGGTATGCCTGATTGTGGCAGGCAACGAAGTTCGCCTTCGTGATGTAGTACGGGCTCTTGATGGGCTCGTCTCCGAAACGGAGGTGAGAGATCGTTATGCCGCCTGTTTTCTTCGAGTCATACTGGAAGTACGCCTGAATGTATTTATCCGTGTGGTCGCCGATGATCTTGATGGAGTTCTTGTTCGCTCCGACCGTACCGTCGCCGCCAAGCCCCCAGAATTTGCAGGAGATCGTGCTCTTTGCCGCCGTGTCGGGAACAGCGTGCTCTTCAAGCGAAAGTCCCGTAACGTCGTCTACGATGCCGATCGTAAAGCTCTTCTTCGGTTCGTCTTTTGCGAGATTTTCATATACCGCGAATACGGACGCGGGAGTCGTGTCCTTGGAGCCGAGGCCGTAACGACCGCCGACAACTTTCGCCTGAACGTCCTCTGTTGCGAGAGCTGTCACAACGTCGAGGTACAGCGGCTCGCCGAGAGAACCGGGCTCTTTCGTTCTGTCGAGGACTGCGATCTTCTTCGCTGTCTTCGGGAGAGCTTCAACGAGTTTTGCTGCAACGAAAGGTCTGTAAAGACGGACTTTGACAAGACCGACCTTCTCGCCCTTTGATACGAGATAATCAATGACCTCTTCGATAACGTCGCATACGGAACCCATAGCGACTATAACGCGATCCGCGTCGGGAGCGCCGTAATAGTTGAAGAGTTTATAATTCGTGCCTATCTTTGCGTTGACCTTGTCCATGTATTCTTCGACGATTGCAGGGAGCTTCTCGTAGTACGAGTTGCAGGCCTCTCTGTGCTGGAAGAATATATCGCCGTTTTCAGCGGAGCCGCGGAGAACGGGGTGTTCGGGGTTCAGCGCTCTGTCGCGGAACGCCTTTACGGCGTCCATGTCTACCATTTCTTTGAGATCTTCATAGTCCCATGCTTCGATCTTCTGAATTTCGTGAGACGTGCGGAAACCGTCAAAGAAGTTGAGGAACGGAACGCGACCCTTGATCGTTGCGAGGTGCGCGACGGCGCCGAGGTCCATGATCTCCTGCTGGTTCGTTTCGGCCAGCATCGCAAAGCCGGTCTGACGGCAAGCGTAAACGTCGGAATGATCGCCGAAAATGTTCAGCGCGTGAGACGCTACGCAGCGTGCGGAAACGTGGATGACGCAGGGAAGGAGCTCGCCCGCGATCTTGTACATGTTCGGGATCATGAGCAGAAGGCCCTGAGACGCGGTGTACGTCGTTGTGAGCGCGCCCGCCGCGAGCGAACCGTGAACGGCGCCTGCCGCGCCGCCCTCAGACTGCATCTCGATGACCTTTACTCTTTCGCCGAAAATGTTTCTTGCCGGCTCGCCGAAGATGTTCTTGTCAGTAGCGGACCATGTGTCCGTTACTTCTGCCATCGGGCTTGACGGCGTGATGGGGTAGATGTCAGCAACCTCTGTGAACGCGTACGATACGTGCGCGGCGGCGGTGTTGCCATCCATGGAAATTTTCTTTCTCGCCATTTTTGAAAGTCCTCCATTTTATAATGTTTTTACTCGGAAGTATAATATTCCTATCCAAATAACTATAATAACACAGAAACGCGAAAAAGTAAATATCTTTATTGAATATTTTAATTTTATTTTCCTTTTGAATTTCACCTCGTCTATTGCCAAAACGGCGCCGGTGTGGTAAAATAATAACCGAAAATAAACATTCGGAGATAAGTTTATGAAAAAACTCTTCATCGTTGACGGGAACTCGATAATGAACCGTGCGTTTTTCGGCGTGAGACTGCTTGAAACGCAGAGCGGCATATATACAAACGCCGTCTATGGCATGGCGACGATGCTGAAACGGCAGATCGAGCAGATAAAGCCCGATTATTTCGCTGTCGCATTCGATATGCACGCGCCGACGTTCAGGCATAAGATGTATGATCTATACAAATCGAACCGACACGGCATGCCGGACGAGCTTCGCGCGCAGGAGCCGTACATGCGCGAGCTGATCGAAAAAATGGGCGCGCACATGATCGAGCTCGAGAGCTACGAGGCGGACGATATTCTCGGCACAATGTCGAGTCTCGCCGAGGGCGAGGGAGTTCAGACGTACATCTTCACGGGCGACCGCGACTCGCTTCAACTGATAAGCGATAATACGTTCGTTCTGCTTGCGACGAACGCCGACGCGGTACTATACGACACCGCCGCGTTCAAGGAAAAATACGGGGTTCTGCCGTCGCAGTTCGTCGACGTGAAGGCGCTGATGGGAGACAGCTCCGACTGCATCCCGGGTGTGCGCGGGATAGGCGAAAAGACGGCGCTCTCGCTAATCGCCGAATACGGCTCGCTCGACGGACTTTATGCCGATTTCGAGAGCAAAAAATTCACTCCGTCAGTCAAGTCAAAGCTCGTCGACGGAAAGGAGAGCGCGTATTTGTCGCAGACGCTCGCGCGCATCGAACGTAACGCGCCGCTCGGCGTATCACTTTCCGATCTCGAATATCACGGAGTCGACAAAGCGGGACTCTGCGCGCTCTTCGAAAAGCTCGAATTCTTCGCGCTGATAAAGAAATGGGGACTTGATGAAGCCGACGGCGAAGCACCGAAAAAGGCCGCGTTCAAGGAAGCGCCCGTTGACGCCATAAATTTTGAAAACATCGCCGCCCACTTCGATTTTGAAACGGGCGAGTGCTTCATTTCCGACGGCGATCATGTCGCGTCGTGCCCGATATCCGACGCTGTGAATTATATCAAACGCGCCGCTCACGTGTCGCTTTACGACAAGAAAAGCGTATGTCACGCGCTCGCTGATCGGGGACTCTATACGGGATTTCGCGCCGACGATGTTATGATAATGGGTTACGTTCTATCCGTTTCGGAAAACGACTATTCTCTCGAAAAACTGATTGCCCGCGCGTTCGTCGCCGAGGCGAAAACGTCCGCGGAAAAGGCGTATTACGTCTTTGAGCTTTGCAATACTTATGCGGCGCGAATGAACGGCGCGGAGCAAAAACTCTACGGCGAGATCGAACTGCCGCTGTGCGACGTGCTGTTCCAAATGGAAAGCGACGGCTTCCTTGTCGACGTTGCTGAGCTTGAAAAATTTTCCGAAAAGCTCGGCGCGATGCAAAAGGAATACGAACAGCGCATTTTCATGCTCGCAGGCGAGCAGTTCAACATTAATTCCCCGAAGCAGCTCGGCGTTATCCTGTTTGAAAAGCTCGGACTGCCGTCGGGCAAAAAGACGAAAAACGGCTATTCCACGAGCGCGGACGTGCTCGAGCATCTCCGTCCATACAGCGGGATCATCGACGACATCCTCGAATACCGCCAGGTAGGGAAGCTCAAAAGCACGTATGCCGACGGACTTACCCGAGCCGCCGATGAAAACGGCAGGGTGCATACGTCGTTCCGTCAGGCGCTGACGTCAACGGGGCGGCTTTCGTCGACAGAGCCGAATTTGCAGAACATCCCGATCAAAACGGAGCTTGGGCGCGAGTTCCGCCGCTTCTTCATCGCAAGAGACGGATATACGCTCATCGACGCGGACTACTCGCAGATCGAACTGCGCCTGCTCGCAGCGATATCGGGCGACAAGAACATGATCGACGCGTTTAATTCGGGCTACGATATTCACACCGCTACGGCGATGCGCGTTTTCGGCGTTGACGCGGACGGCGTGACCGTCGCGCTCCGCAAGCGCGCGAAAGCGATAAATTTCGGAATTGTCTACGGTATCGGCGACTTTTCGCTATCTGGCGATTTGCACGTCTCGCGCAAGGAAGCCGCCGAATACATCAAGAGCTATTTTGAAACATACCCCAGCGTCAAAGCGTACCTCGACAATGTCGTGAAAAAAGCCCGCGAAGATAAATTCGTCGAAACAATGTTCGGCCGCCGCCGCTACATTCCCGAGCTTTCCTCGACACGAAAGCCCGAGCAGGCGTTCGGCGAGCGCGTGGCGATGAACAGCCCGATCCAGGGCACCGCCGCCGACATAATCAAGCTCGCGATGGTGAACACATCAAAAAAACTCCGCGAACAAAATCTCGACGCGCACCTCATTCTTCAGGTGCATGACGAGCTCATAATCGAATCGAATGAGTCTTGCGCCGATAAGGTCAGGGAACTTCTGAAAAGCGAGATGGAAAACGCCGTCACGCTTCCCGTGCCGCTCACGGTCGGCATCTCCGAAGGCAAAACTTGGTACGACGCAAAATAGAATAAAAATCAAATCACCTCCGAATGATATTTTCATCGGAGGTGTGTTTTATGAAATCAATAATATCCATGGTATTGCTTGTTTTGTCGATCGCAGGTGCGAAAAACGACTCGGCGCGCGACGCGCTTACGGATATAATGAATTCCGTCGGGTGCGATTGCGAAAGGATGGAGATCGTCGACGTTACGGCGGATAATTGCTATGTTCTTGCGCTCGACGAGGAGGATTTTGTGTCAGTCCGCTCCGCCGCCGTTGCGTCGGGCAACGACGGGAGCCGTCGGGCGCTGATTTTCGCGTCGGACAAAAAGGCAGCGCGCCGCCTTTACGACAATATGTGGAAGAATTTCGAGTTCCCCGCGTGTGACATATCGGAAGCGATCGTTTTTCTGAGATTCGGCGACGCCGTCGCCTTTTTCAAAGGGAGCGATACCGACGTTGAAGCGTATTGCCGCGCATTCGGCGAGGCGTTCGGAGCCGAAGCGATGAAAATCATTAAAAATCCCGCAAAATAAAACCGAAAAGTATTGATTTATCGGGAAAAGTGTGCTACAATTCAGTCAACAGAGTAGGAAAAGGCGCGTTAAGTGCCGACGATACGGGGAGTTGATCGTCGGACGAAAACATCAGTTGCGGTGCCGTTTCCGCATCCCACTGTTGACAGGAGAAAAAACCTCTTTTGTCACGCGAATTTTGGGAATTCTGTGATAAAGGAGGTATTTTTATATGCAAAACGACAAAAAGAAAAGCATTCGCAAACTGCTCGTCGCAATGACTGTGACGGCGGTGCTGACCGCTCTCGCGGTCGTGATAAAATGCTTCACGAAAATAGCAATGACGATCCCGGGACTCGGAATACAGGTCAGTCTCGGCGGGATATTTACGTTCTTTCCGGCGATACTGTTCGGACCGCTTTACGGCGGCTTTGCCAGCGCGATGACCGATTTTCTCGGCGCGATGATAGCGCCGACGGGCGCGTACATCCCGTGGCTGACGCTGACGGCATTTATCGGCGGCGTGCTGAAAGGACTGATCTGGACTGCGCTGCACCGCGGCGTCGGAAAGAAACTTGCGGTTATCATGCTCGCGCTGATGCTCGTCGTCGGAGCGGTCGGCGCGGCGTTTACGATATCGCTCAATTCCGACGGGGTGATGAAAGGCGTGATCGCTCATCGGGAAGATTTGCCGACGAAAGATCAGGTCGCGTCAATGACGGAAAGCGGCGAGCTTTCCGCGCTTTCAAAGGCGGCGACGTCGCTGGCGCAGTATAACAAAAATACGGAGAAAAACCCCGACAATTACAGGAAATATCTTGCAAATTACATCAATTTGCTCACGTTCGGACTTGAGCTTTTCGCGCTGATCGGAGTTATTATCGTCGGCGTTGCGGCTCTCGTATATAAGATAAAGAAAAAAGACGGAGAGGGGCTGTTTTTGCGCGTGGCGGCGGTTGCTGTCGGCTCGGGCGTCGTCGTTACGACGATAAATACCTATATCCTCTCGCTTTTCGTTTCGGCGTACGCGGGGCGATCGCTTCTCATTCTGTGGGTGCCGAGAGTTTGCGAGGAGGTCGTTGTTTGCATCATTCAGGCGATGATCATAACGCTTCTTTACGGGGTGCTCGAAAGAACGCCGATCGGCAAAAAACTGATACGCGATCGTGAAAAATACAAAATAGAAACGATAGAAACCGAGGAGAATCCTGAAAATGAAAACGTATAAATTCAAAGCCGCAAAAGCTGTCTGGGAGCGCGGGGAGGAAACGACGGTCAACCGTTGGCTCGTTTTTCGAGCGGAAATAAAAAAGAGCTCAGACGCCTTGATGGCACTCACCGGTTCGTGCGCATACGTCGTGCGCGTCAACGGCGATTTCGTCGCCTTCGGTCCCGCGCGCTCGGCGCACGGCTTTTACCGCGTCGACGAGTTTGACCTCGCGCCGTATCTTGACAGGGAGACGAACATCGTCACCGTCACCGTCGCGGGATACAACGTATGCAGCTTTTACCACCTCGATCAGCCGTCGTTTCTGACGGCGGAGATCGTCGCGGGCGGCCGCGTCGTCGCGGCGACGGGTGTGAGCGGCTTCATTTGCCGCCGCTTTGCCGAGCACGAGGAAAAAGTCCACCGTTTCAGCTATCAGCGAACCATGTGCGAGGTGTATAACGTCGACGAAAATTATGAAAAATTCTTTTCATCCGACGACATTTCGGACGTCGCTCTCGTCGATACCGAAAATGTCGGAGAAAAAACGTACATAGAGCGAGGGTGCGGATATACCGAATACCCGCTCCGCACGGCGAAAAAGATAGTCAAACGAGGCAATTTTACGTTCGGCTCGCACGGGCACGAAATGAATTTCGGCAGACATCTCACCCTCCCCGGCACGCGATACGCCGCGTCGGGCAAGTGTTACGGCGGCTACAAAATGTCGGAGCTGACGTCGTGCCCCGTGGTTTATACTCGTAACCTTGACAACACGGAAACGCACGACGTCGACGAGATCGCCGAAAACTTCACTGTCGGAAAAGGCGAGTTCGCCATTGTGAAATTTGATCTCAATACGACGGGTAGTTTTGAGCTCGATGTTTCGTGCGAGCGCGAGGCGACGATCGTCATGACGCACGATGAGATCTTATTTCCCGACGATGTCGATTTTCGCCGTATGGGAACGTACAAAACGGTCATCTGGCGGCTCAAACCCGGCAAATATACGCTGAGCACGTTCGAGCCGTACACGTGCCAATACGTAAAAATTTACGCCATCGCCGCAGATATTGAGATCGGGCGCGTCGCGCAGAGATTCTTCGGCGCGAATATGACGGATCGAAAATTCTTCGGCGACGACGCTGAACTTAAAGAAATATTCGACGCGTCCGTCGAAACATACCGCCAGAACACGTTTACCGTGTTCATGGATTGCCCGTCGCGCGAGCGCGCGGGGTGGCTCTGCGACAGCTATTTTACGGCGCGCGTCGAGCGTATCCTGACGGGGAAAAGCGAGGTCGAGCGCAATTTCCTCGAGAATTTCCTGCTTCCCGATCACTTTGACGGACTGCCGGACGGCATCCTTCCGATGTGCTATCCCGCCGATCACTACAGCGGCTCGTATATACCGAACTGGGATATGTTCTACATCCTTGAGCTTGAAGAGTATTATAAGCGCACGGGCGACGACGAACTTCTCGCGCTCGCAAAGCCGAAGATATACAAGATGCTCAAATATTTTGAGAAATTCGAAAACGAATACGGCCTGCTCGAAAAACTCGAACAGTGGGTGTTCGTCGACTGGTCGCATTCCAACGATCTGACGCAGGACGTGAACTTTCCGACGAATATGCTCTACGCGATGACGCTTTCCTGCGCGGGAAAGCTGTTCGGAGACGCGGCGCTTGAAGAAAAAGCCGAGAAGATACACGCCGCTGTCAACAATCTGTCGTACGTCGGCCCGTTCTACTGCGACAACGCCGTCAGGCGTGACGGAAAACTTGTCCTTTCGGGCGAGTTTACGGAAAGCTGTCAGAACTACGCTTTCTTCTGCGGCACGGCGACGCCCGAAAGCCGCCCCGAACTTTTCGGGATACTGATGAAAGACTTCGGACCGGACAGGAAGAAAACGGGGAAGTGGAACGAGGTCTGGCCCGCAAACGCCTTCATAGGCAACTACATCCGACTTGAAATGATGTCGCGCTTCGGCGAAAACGAAAAGCTCATCGACAACATCCGCGGATATTTTCTCGGTATGGCGCGCATGACGGGGACGCTTTGGGAAAAGACCGACCCCAAAAGCAGTCTCTGCCACGGATTTGCATCACACGTCATTTATTGGCTTGACAAGATGGGAATGGTAAAATAATAAAAGCCCGCATTTGCGGGCTTTTTTGATGTTTTTGGTGAATTAACCGAGTTCTGCGAAGTACTTGATCGTACGAACCATCTGGCTTGTGTAGGAGTTCTCGTTGTCGTACCAAGAAACAACCTGTACCTGATATGTGTCGTCGTCGATCTTTGTTACCATCGTCTGTGTTGCGTCGAAGATGGAGCCGTACGTCGAGCCGACAACGTCGGACGATACGATCTGATCTTCATTGTAACCGAATGATGCGGAAGCTTTCGCCTTCATAGCGGCGTTGATGGCGTCAACTGTTACGTCTTTGCCCTTTACGACTGCGACGAGGATCGTCGTCGAGCCAGTCGGAACGGGAACGCGCTGAGCGGAGCCGATGAGCTTGCCGTTGAGTTCGGGAATAACGAGACCGATAGCTTTAGCTGCGCCCGTCGAGTTCGGAACTATGTTCACAGCCGCTGCGCGAGCACGGCGGAGATCGCCCTTACGGTGCGGGCCGTCGAGGACCATCTGGTCGCCCGTGTATGCGTGTACCGTCGTCATGATGCCGCTCTGGATCGGGAAAGCGTCGTTGAGCGCTTTTGCCATAGGAGCGAGGCAGTTCGTTGTGCAGGAAGCCGCGGAAATGATCTTGTCTTCTTTTGTGAGTGTGTTCTCGTTTACGCTGAAAACGATCGTCGGCAGGTCTTTGCCCGCGGGAGCGGAAATAACAACTTTCTTCGCGCCTGCGTCGATGTGCGCCTGAGATTTGGCTTTTGTCGTGTAGAAGCCCGTGCATTCGAGAACCACGTCAACGCCGAGCTTGCCCCAAGGAAGCTCTGCTGCGTTCGGTTTAGCGTAGATGGTGATCTCTTTGCCGTCAACCGTGATGGAGCCGGGAGTAACGACTGTCTTGCCGTCCTCTGCAAATTCGGGTTCTTTGGACGTTACCGTGTGGCCTTTTGCTACGTAGCTGCCCTGAGACGAGTCGTATTTGAGAAGATGAGCGAGCATTGCGGGGCTTGTAAGGTCGTTGATAGCGACGATCTCATAGCCCTCCGCGCCGAACATCTGGCGGAAAGCGAGACGTCCGATTCTTCCGAAGCCGTTAATAGCAACTTTTACTGACATTTTTTGTTCCTCCATAATTGTGTTTATTATTTGGTGGAAAAATTATTCCATACATATTTATTTTACTACAAACAGCGAAAATAAACAAGTGGTTTGTGAAAAAAATTCTCCGAAAATAAAATTTTTTCCGCGTTTGTCGATTTCTGTGAATGACGCGCTCGTGTTTTGACAAAAATAAAGCCGAAAGGAGATGATTATATGAATGATAAAAACATGACCGAGGACAACGCGCTTCTCGACGAGGTGTACAAAAGCGTGACAATGGGCAGCGACTCCGTTTCGACTCTCATCGGAAAGACGAACGACGCAGCGATGCGCGAGGCGCTGACCGCACAACTCGAAGGGTATCAGAATTTCGCCTCAACGACAAGGACGAAAATGAACGAAAAGAACTACAAGATCAAGGAGACCGGAGTTCTCGCAAAAATTCCCGCCGAGGTGACGATGAACGTCACGACGATGATGGATAATTCCAACACCAAGATCGCCGAAATGATGATCAACGGCTCGACGATGGGCATAATCGAAATCACGCGCAAAATCCGACGCACGCCGTGCGCCGACGCCGATTCCTCGAAGATAGCAAACGACGTTGTCGCGTTTGAAGAAAACAACATCGTGAAAATGAAGACTTTTCTGTGAGAAAAACTCCCGCTCAGGCGGGAGTTTTTCAATATTATTTTCTCCCTTTCGGGCAGACCGAAACGCATATTCCGCACACCGCGCCGCGCCCGATATCCTTGTAAGTTTTCATGTGTTCCGAGCATTTTTCGGCGTCGATAACGCTCGACCGCGGCGCGCCGACCTTGTAATTCTCGCCCGTGATCGCACCCGCGGGGCAGGCGTTTTTACATACCATGCACGCGCCGCACCCGTCTTTTATGATCTCCCTCTGCGGCGTGAGCGGCATGTCGGTCAGCACCGTCGAAAAGCGCACGCGCGGTCCGTATTCGTTTGTGATGAGCAGTCCGTTTTTACCGATGTATCCCAGCCCCGAGAGGAGCGCGCCTGTCTTGTGCGGGAAAATGCCGCGGTATTCGCCCTTTGCGTACGGCGTGCTCTGTGACGCGGCAACGGGCAGCGCGCGGTATCCCTTTTCCTCTATGAAATCGACGGCGGAGAGCGCCAGCAGATCGAGCTTCGTGTTCGTTATCCGATAATGCTGGAAATACGACATCGTCGGCGCGCCGTCGACGGTGTCGACGACTGTGTCGGACAGCTTCCGCGCGATCGTCACGGCGTATTTATAGTCGGGATAATCAGGCGACGGCGACGATTCGACGCACGAAAAACCGACGAGCGACGCGCCCTCACATTTCAGTATCTTTTCAATCTCTTTTTCAAACACAGTGCCGCCTCCGCCATTTTTATTTTAATTATATACGCTTTTCACGCAAATTTCAAGCGTTTGCTTGACAAAACGGCGCTTTTGTGATAAAATGGCGAAAATTTCACTCGAGGAGGCGATAAAATGACATATGAAGAAAAGAAATTTACGTTAAAAGACGGAACCGTGGCGCTTTTCCGTTCGCCGACAGTCGACGACGCGGAAAAAATGCTCGATTATCTTCGCGCCGTTTCGGGCGAGACCGATTTTCTCATGCGCCGCGCAGACGACGAATTTCCGGATATCGAATCGGAAAGAAAATGGATCGAAAGCGGCATTTCTTCGGAAAACAACTTGAAGATCCTTTGCGAGATCGACGGCGTCGTCGCTGGTAACTGCGAGATAATGATGAACTCGCGCTTCCGCACGTCTCACCGCGCGACGCTCGCCATCGCCGTCAGAAAAGAGTATTGGGGGCGGGGAATAGGCACGCTCATGTTCCGCGAGCTTGAAGCGGTGGCGCGCGCCCGCGGCGGAATCACACAGCTTGAACTCGAATGCTTTGCCGCCAACACCCGCGCGCAGGCGCTCTATCGCAAAATGGGATTTGAAGTCGACTACGTTCACCACGACGCGCTGCGCCTCTGTGACGGGACGCTGACCGACGAGTTCGGAATGATAAAAAAACTGTAAAAAATCGCCCGTTTTGAGCATATACATTATACAAATGTATAATAAAAGGGGTGCTTTTATGGAGAGATTTTCGGTAAACGATTTAAGAGAAAAAGAGGTCATAAACACGTGCGACGGGCGGCGGCTCGGATACGTTTACGATGTCGAGGTCGATGTATGTTCGGGGCAGGTGACGGCAATTATCGTGCTGTTCGACTGCCGCGTTTTCGGCTTCGGGAAGTGCGAGGAACTCGTCATTCCGTGGGATAAGATAGCGTGTTTCGGCGAGGACGCGGTGCTTGTCAGCATCGGACCGGAGATATACGAGCGTCTGAAATGCGAGGGAAAATCAAAGAAAAAGTGAAAAAAATTCAAAAAAACACTTGCATTTTCATTATATTTGTGGTAAAATAAATCGGATTTTCGGGCGATATGGCTCGTAAATCACGAAAAATAACAAAATTCACACACGGAAAGCAGCGCCTCTGGTGCCGGAAGGTTTGGCGCGGTGTAGCTTTTCGTGGTGGAAAAACCAAAAAGGAGAAAGAAAAAATGGCAGTAATCACACTCAAACAGCTGCTCGAAGCTGGCGTACATTTCGGGCATCACACGAGAAGATGGAACCCTAAAATGGCTGAATACATCTTCACGGAAAGAAACGGCATCTATATCATCGACCTTCAGAAGACGGTCGGCAAGGTTGAGGAAGCTTATATGTTCACGCGCGAGATCGCGGCTCAGAACGGCAATATCCTCTTCGTCGGCACAAAGAAACAGGCCGCTGACGCCGTTAAGGAAGAAGCTGACCGCTGCGGAATGTACTATGTAAACGTACGTTGGCTCGGCGGTATGCTCACAAACTACAAGACGATCACGAGAAGCATCAGAAGACTCGAGTCTCTCGAAAAGATGGCTGAGGACGGCACATTCGCTCTTCTTCCGAAAAAGGAAGTTGCTCAGCTTACAAAGGAAATGAGCGACCTTGAGAAGAACCTCGGCGGTATCAAGAATATGCCCGGACTTCCGGACGCTATATTCATAGTCGACCCGAAGAAAGAGCACAACGCGGTCCTCGAAGCAAAGAAGCTCGGCATCCCCGTCATCGCCATCGTTGACACGAACTGCGATCCC
>JAFXWT010000173.1 GCA_017542695.1 Clostridia bacterium | reverse complement strand
TACTCCGTCGTCGATCACTTGCTCCATCGTACTGTTGTCAATGATGGGCGTGATCGCGGTTTTGCTTGTGTCTACCTTATAATAGTAGTACCCGCGCACATCTTTGAGCGTTTTTTCCGATTCGTAGTACAGTGATTTTTCAACTTTGCCGGAATCGTTCAACTTTGTAAAATAATACGGATTTGTGCCGATCGTTATGTCATAAAGATCGTAATATCCGTAAACTTGTCCGTTTTCGTCTTTTAGCTCGGTTTTCGTGCCGCTCTTTTTTGTATGGTTTTTCACCACCTCGACAACATCCGTGTTCTTGCCCGCGTTTCTGTCATAGCGCAGTATTTTGCCCCAACTTTGGTTTAAGCGCGTGTTTGGTATTTTGAGTACCTTGCCGAGGTTCAAACTGTTGTTTACACCTGTCAAAAACGTATAGTAAATATAATTTGTATCAATATAAAGGAACCGGACGTCATCGCCGAGCGTTTCTTTTATATTGTCGATTATTGTTTCAACTTCGCCGTTTTCTTTTATCAGAACGAGCTTATTGTCGTATTCGCCGCTCGTGCCCCTTATGAATCTTCCTTCGGTAGTACGCAAATAATATGTCGTATCAAAAGAGTCGCTTGAAAGGACTATGCCTTCAAAATCCGCCGTGATCTCGTACGTTCCGTCTTCGTAGATCCTATCGCCGAGATACCACTCGTCGGGGTTCGTGTTTTCGACGTATTTCCGAACGTATATTTTCCCGTTTGCTTTTGTGCTGAGAACCGCGAGATGCGTGCCGAGTTTTTCTTCAAGTGCGGCGATTTTTTCGTTGAGGTTTATCAGTTTTTTTGTCAGGATGTCATATCTTAATGTCGGCTGATTTTCGTTGTCATATACCGCGTTCAGATAAATGTACTGTCCGTCCTGACTGCTTATTCTCAGTCTCAAAGACGCGTTTCCCGAGGACACGGCGGTGCGCGAAGGATCGGCTGCAAGGATCTCGTACGGCTCGCGCTTATCCGAGATCGAATATTCAAGACGGACGTCGCCGCCGTCCTCATTCGACGAGAATATTTCGCCGAAGTTTACAAAGTATATCCGTTCACGGAAATATATGAGGGGCGATACTTCAAAAGGAATATACGGATCGCATATCAGGCACGCGGCGCACTTCGGCGTGAACTTTTCGCCGTCGAAATTCTTGTGGTCGCAGTTCGGATCGTCGCAGAACACGTGCATTTTTCCGTCGATCTTGCTGTAATACTCGTAAAGATTTCCATACGATACCGCCGCATAATCTCTCGCCGCAGGAAAAATCTTGTCTTCGGTTTCGATGATCTGATTTGAGAAAGGAGCCCCGTCGCTTATCATTGCCGGTTCGCTCACAATATACGGTGGCGTCACTACGGGCTGCGACGTCGTCGACGCCGGCTCAGACGTTTCCGTCGTTTCCGACGTCGCAGCCGAGGGAACGACATTTGTTATTTCGCTTGCCGTCGGCACGGTCTGTCCCGCACAGGAGACAAGCGTCGACATAACAAGCATTATAGAAACAATAATGAGCAATTTTTTCATTTAATTTACCTCCGTTTTTTATTGTTTTTGGTACTTGCCGCCAAATATAACGCGAGAAACAGCAAAAAGTAACCGATTATCAAAAAATAAATGTATTTTTCCATTATTTCATGTGCGAAGCGGAGTAGATAAGCTCGCTTGAAGTGAGAAATTTACTTTGGAGCTTATACGCGTACTCTCCGTCGTTCCAGAACAAAAATTTCATATCGCTGTGCGAATACTCGAACAGCAGCCCGTCGTAGCCGCCGATGTCGACGGCCGTCGCCGTGCCGTTATACGACGTAACTGCCGTGATGCTTTCCAAAGTCAGCGGACGCTGCTGAAACAGGATATACTCCTCGCCGTCGATCTCGTATGAAACGTCGTATTCCGTCTCCGAGTTCGCCGTTTCGCGCGCGACGGCGTCTTTTGATTTTACGTACGGGCGACGAACGTTCTCGATGATCCTCGGCGGAACGTAGCGCGGAGCGTCGTCGATCGGACGTTCGGGAATATACCTGACGATGTAGAAATAGTCGAATTTGTCGCACCGTATGCGCCATTCCTCGCGCGCCTGCGCCGACACCCGCGTTATGAACGGCGCCGTCAGGATCGCGGCGGCGATAAGGGCGACGGCGGCACGGAGCCCAATGCGGCGGAACGTCTCGGCGGCGCGGCGCGATCTTGTCGCGCTCTCTTGCCCGTCGATGATACGCGCCACCTTTTCGTTAAGCGACGCGGGGAGCTCGACATCCGTGTCGTCGAGCCGATCAAACAGTTCGGCGTCACGGTCGTTTATGATTTTCGCGGCTTTGACGAGCTCTTTTTCAAGCGCGTCGCCGTTTCTATTTCCTGATATCATACAGCTCGTCCTCCCATATTTTCAGCAGTTTTTTCTTCGCTCGGTAAAGTCGCATATTGACGACGCTCTCGCTGACTCCGAGCATTTTTGCGATGTCGTTGTTTTTTATCCCCATTTTGTATTTCATTATCACGGCTTCGCGCTGGCGCGGCTCGAGATCGTCTATCAGCGCGTTGAGCCGATTTTTGTTTTCCTTATTTATCAGCGTTTCGGCGGGGGAGCTGTAGCCGCTCATATCGTCGACGACGTCTTCTCCCGAAGGAGAAAGAGGAATTTCGTGCGCCCGTCGCCGCTTCACACGCCGATAGATGCTGATGGCGGTGTTTTCCGTGCATTTGACGAGGAGACTTTTCAGATTTTCGGGCGGCACGGAGATGAAAACGTCGGTGCTTGAAACGATTTTTTTCATTACTTCCTGCACGCAGTCCTCCGCCTCTTCGTTGTTTTTCAGTATCCTTAACGCCAGAAGATATATTTTCTTTCCGTAGATCCTATACACGCTTTCGGCGAAAGCGCGTTCGCTTGAATATTCGACCTCGTTTTTTGTCAACACGCTTTCACCGCCCGTTTTTTGTCGTTCTGCTTTAATCTTACCATAAAACCCAACGTCATTCAATCGAAAAATCCGCAGTTTTTGCCTTTTCGCTCCCATATAACGCAAAAAACCCGAAAAAGTAACGGCTTTTTCGGATTTTTTTATTAAATTATCGAAATAATTATTTTTTTCTGCTTTTTGCGGGAATTATGAGCGCCTCTCCCGAGAGTTTTTCGCTTGTCAGCGCGTTGGCTTTCATGATCTCTTCCTCGGTCGTGCCGTATCGCTTTGAGACGCTCCACAAATCGTCGCTGTCCGAAGGATAGCAGATAACGATGCTGGCGGGCGTCGCGCGGCGGACGGGGCGGTCGTTCATAACGGAGCACTCGGAAACCGCCTTGATCTTTTCTTTATCGAACGCCGCGAACGATATCCCGACCTCGACGTCGCATCTAAACTCCCCGCCGTCGACTCTCGCCGATATACCGACGACGGACGGAAACGAGTCGCATTCGATCTCTCCGCGGCTTTTGCCGATCTCCGTCTCCGCGCGGAACGGATATTCGAATTGCCGCCCGACGTACGAGCCGTCGCCGCCGGCGAATATCACCGAAACGTCGGTTTTGCCCGTGAAAACGGCCTTCGAGCCGTTCTTTTCGATCTTTTCAACAGTCACCGCCGCGCTTTCGGCTACGGGAACGACGCGATCCTTTTCATCGAACGGAGAAGCCCCGTCGGATGTGAAATTGAACGCTCCCGCGCGGAGCACGCGGCACATTTCGTATTCGTTTGACACGTTTTCGCACTGATAATCGGTCGAATACATATCGACGACGGTCTGCACTCGTCGATTCGAGTAGGCGCACAGTCGCGCCGTGTACGTGAAGTCGACCTCGGCGACTCGGTTTTCGCCCGTCGCGTTCGCCTGCGGGCGAAATTCAACACCCGTCACCGTCGCGTCGCCGCACGCCGTAAATGCGTCGGTCACGCCCTCCGCCTCGACACTTCCCGCGATCGGGATCTTCTTCCTCACAGAGAAATACTCCGCCGGCTTCGCTTCGTCCGCAGTTGCCGCGAGATAAACAACCTCTGCCGAAACGTCGCCGCGATACGACAGTTTTCCGTTTTCGGCGCGCACTTCATAAACGTACGGCAAAAGCGACAGCGACACGATCTCGCCTATCGACGCGTCCTGCCCGTCGAGCTCGATATCCTCGCTGACGGGTACATTTTCATCCTTGACACACACGCGGCAAAAGCTCTCGCCGTCGTACGTGCGCCGCTGTAAGTTCGCCTCTTCTTCCGCCGTCAACTTTCCCGACACGGTCGGCGATACGCACACAGATGTGAATATGTCGCCGCCGACTTCGAGCCGTGCTCTGACGGAAAGGCGTCGCGGATTCTGAAGTCTGCACGTCACGCCGTCGACACGTATCTTCGACATGACTTCAAACGATCCGTCGATCTCCGGAAGCGGGAGCGAGCCGTCGAAATCCGACGACAGCGACACGCTTTTTATCCTGCCGTCGCTCGTCGCGTAGATGACGGTATGGTTTATCTCACCGTCGTATTCGAGCGCCCCGCCGCTTACATATCCGTTTTCCGCGCCGACGTCGGCGGACGTTCGGAGCAACCTGCTCACATCCGGGAGATAATCGGGCAGACTCAGTTCGGATACGACTTCTTTGATAACGGAAGGAATCGCCGTCTTTTTGACGACGCACGTCCCTTCGCCGCAGTTTTCAAACATGTTTTTCCTTTCTCGGCTTGAATTTGTCTTGTCCGTCGCCGTGCGGACAACGATTTCATAAAAAGTATATTCCGGCGCGGTCGAATATATAACATTTGTGTAATTTGCGTCGAAAAAATCGCAAAAATCACCGCCGATTTTCCGTTTTGCATATTGACTTTGACGCGCCGCCGAGTATAATATTTAACGTGTTGATATTTAACGCTTTAACTTTTTTGAAAAGGAGATAAAATGAACGATTATATGTCGGCGATGAGAAGGATCATCCACATCGCCAAAACGCACCATTGCGTCATTGAATCGAAAATTAAAGACGTCGGAATGCACCGCAGTCTTCACATGATGCTCCGCATCCTTTCCGAATGCGAATCTCCTCCGACGCAAAATGAGATTGCGCGGCGGCTCCGCATCAGCGCCGCCGCCGTCGCTGTGACGCTCGACAAGCTCGAAAACGAGGGATACGTAGAAAAGCTCCCGCTTGACGACGACAGGCGCGCCAACAGCGTCAAAGTCACGAAAAAAGGCGCGGCGGCGCTCACCTCGACGGATGAGATATTCAAGACAGTCGACGACGCGACGTTCGAGGGACTTTCGGACGAGGACGTTATGCGTCTGATTTCGTATCTCGACGTGATATGCGACAATCTCGCGTCAATGAAAAAAGACATCCGGGAAGGAGGCGACGAAAAATGAAAAGATGGCTCAGCTACGCAAAGCCATATATTCCATATTTTATATTCGGTCCGATCTGTATGATTATCGAGGTCATCGGCGAGGTCATGATGCCGCGAATGCTCGGCAACATGGTCGACTACTTAACGAGCGTCACGACCGAAAAGGCAGTCGACGTCGCCCCGTGGGTAAGGACTCTCGTCGGCTGGTTCGGTGACGGCGCGCCCGTCGTGCTGACAATAATGACGGGGATGGTAATGACGGCGCTCATTATGATGCTCGGCGGCATCGGCGGAGCGTTTTTCGGAGCGCGCGCGAGCGTCAACTATGCGTCCGATCTCCGCGCCGATATGTTCAGAAAGGTACAGCAGTTTTCTTTCTCGAACATCGACCACTTCAGCACGGGTTCGCTCGTTACGAGAATGACCAACGACGTGACTCAGATACAGAACTTCATCAACATGATGCTCCGCATGGCGCTCCGCTCGCCCGGAATGTTCATCGGGGCGCTGGTGATGTCGATAGCGATAAACCCGCGTCTGTCGATAGTTTTTGCGGTGACGCTTCCGCTTTTGATCGCGGCGATGGCGGTAATAATCCGCATCGGCTTTCCGCGCTTTTCCGCGATGCAGAAGAAGATCGACGCGCTGAACTCCGACGTTCAGGAGAACATCACGAACGTTCGTGTTGTAAAATCGTTCGTCAGGGAAGACCGCGAGCGCGAAAAATTCGGCAAGGCGAACAACGAACTGAAAGCCGCGGGCTTCTCCGCGATGAAGGTCATGATATTCATTTCACCGGTAATTTCGTTCTTCACATACGTGACGACGCTGTCGATATACTGGTTCGGCTCAAATCAAGTCGTCGGCGGCACGCTGACGGCGGGCGAGCTTGCGACATTCGTTACGTACGCGACGCAGATATTGATCTCGCTTATGATGATGTCGATGCTCTTCATCATGCTTTCCCGCGCGCTCGCGTCGGGCAAACGTATCGCCGAAGTGCTTGACGAAAAAATCGACATTTCCGACGACGGAACGAATACGGAAAAAACAGTCGAGCGCGGCGATATCGAGTTCAAGAACGTCACGTTCCGCTACCACAAGGGCAGCGAGGACGCGGTGCTCGACGGAATAGATCTGAAGATCCCCGCCGGCTCGACGGTCGGTATCATCGGCTCGACGGGCTGCGGCAAGACGACGCTCGTTTCGATGATCCCGCGCCTTTACGACGTCGACGGCGGCGAAGTGCTCGTCGACGGCGAAAACGTAAAGAACTATTCGCTATACAACCTGCGCGAGAGCGTCGGCATGGTACTTCAGAAAAACGTGCTCTTCTCGGGCACAATAGACGAAAATCTCCGCTGGGGCGACGAGAGTGCGACGGACGACGAGATCCGCGCCGCCGCGACGATAGCGCAGGCGGACAAATTCATTACGTCGTTCCCCGCGGGGTACGATACCGAGCTCGATCAGGGCGGCACGAACGTGTCGGGCGGTCAAAAGCAACGCCTATGCATCGCTCGCGCCCTGCTCAAAAAGCCGAAAATACTGATACTCGACGACTCGACGAGCGCCGTCGACACCGCGACGGAGACGATGATACGAAAGGCGTTCCGCGAGGAACTTGCCGATTCAACGAAGATCATCATCGCGCAGCGCATTTCGTCCGTTATCGACGCAGACACAATAATCGTCATGAACGAGGGAAAGATAACGGGCGTCGGCACGCACGACGAACTGCTCGCGTCGAACACGGAATATCAGGAGATATACTATTCACAGAACGAAAAGGAGGGCGGCAAAAATGGCAAGAACGCTTGAACAGCTTCAAAAGCAGTATAACAAAGCCGCCTCTGACAAGCGCCGCGGCATGATGCCGGGCGGCGGGCGGCGCGGTCCCGTTCGCTTCGATCCGAAACAGCGCCCGAAGATAAGCCGTGAAACGATCAAACGCCTGCTTTCCTACCTTTCCTCGTATAAGGGACGGCTCGTGCTCGTGCTGTTCTTCATGCTCTTTTCGACAGTTGCCTCGATAGTCGGCACAAGCGCCGTCGCAAGAATAATCGACGCGCTTACGCCGAACTCCGACGGCTCGCCGAAGGATTTTTCGCTCTTTTCCGGCACGCCGTTTCAGGTCACTTTCGGCGGCACGCTCGAATACATTCTGGCGATCATAATCATCCTTGCGTCGATATACGTTGTCGGCATCGTATGCACATACTGTCAGGCGAGAATAATGCTGACGGTCTCGCGCGACGCGACCGAAAAGATCAGAAACGAGCTTTTCGACAAGCTCCAGACGCTCCCCGTCAGATATTTTGACAACAACCCGACGGGCGAGGTCATGTCGCGTTTTACAAACGACGTCGACAACATCGACATGATGCTCTCAAACACGGTAGTATCGCTGATTTCGGGCGTGATCGAGATAGTCGGTTACGCCATTGCGATGGCGGTGACGCACTATTGGCTCGCGATAGCCGTGATATG
>JAFXWT010000172.1 GCA_017542695.1 Clostridia bacterium | reverse complement strand
TTCTTGAACGCTTCGCGTCGACGATCTTGACAAATCCCGTCGCGTCCGCGAGCGTCGCCGTCTTCTTCGGATGGCGCGCCTCAAACAGTTCTTCGACTCTCGGGAGACCCTGCGTGATATCGGATCCCGCGATACCGCCCGTATGGAACGTTCTCATCGTAAGCTGTGTACCCGGCTCACCGATGGACTGCGCCGCGATGATACCGACGGACTCGCCAACGCTGACGATCTTCGACGTTGCGAGGTCGATGCCGTAGCAGTGAGCGCAGACGCCGTGTTTGCATTTACATCTGAGGATGGAGCGGACGTGGACTCTCTCGATGCCCGCCTTGATTATCGCCGCGGTCTGATCGCCGGTTATCATCATGCCGTTATGCACGATGATCTCGCCCGTTTCGGGATGAACGACGTCGCCTATCACGAAGCGTCCCGTAAGACGATCCGCGAGCGGCTCGATCATTTCGTTGCCGTCCTTGATGTCGGATACCCAGATGCCCTCTATCGTTCCGCAGTCTTCCTCGCGGACGATGACCTCCTGCGATACGTCGACGAGACGACGGGTCAGATAACCCGAGTCAGCCGTTTTCAGAGCCGTGTCGGAAAGCGATTTACGAGAGCCGCGCGCACCGATGAAGTATTCGAGAACGTTAAGACCTTCGCGGAAGTTCGATCTGATCGGGATCTCCATCGTTTTACCGGAAGTCGAGAACATAAGTCCGCGCATGCCGGCGAGCTGACGCATCTGCGCCATTGAACCGCGGGCGCCGGAATCGCTCATCATCTTGATAGGATTGTATCTGTTGAGGCAGTTCGACAGAGCGTCCGTGACGTCCTTCGTCGTCTGCTCCCATACGGAGATGACCGCCTTGTAGCGCTCTTCCTCGGAAAGAAGACCGCGACGGAAGTCTATCGCTATCTTATCGACAAGGTGCTGTGCTTTGTCAAGCAACGCGGGCTTTTCAGCCGGCACCGTCATATCGCTGACCGATATGGAGATGGACGCCTTTGTCGAGTATTTGTAACCGTTTTCCTTGATCGCGTCGAGAACTTCGGCGGTGACCATCGGGCCGTGCTTCTTTATCGTACGGTCGACGATCTGACCGAGCTGCTTTTTGGCAGTTGTGAACATGATCTCGAGGTCGAGGAGTTTGGACGGGTCGCTTCTGTCGACAAATCCGAGATCCTGCGGGATCGGCTTGTTGAATATGAGACGACCGAGAGTTGCGTCGATGATGCCCGTGTGGACAACACCGTCGATCTCTTTGGACACGCGCACCTTGATCGGAGCGTGCAGACCGAGAACGCCGTTCTCGTAAGCCATCATAGCTTCGTCGAAGTTGCGGAACACGCTTCCCTCTCCGGGTTCGCCCGCGCGGTCGATGGTGAGGTAATACGAACCGAGCACCATATCCTGCGACGGAACGGTAACCGCTTTGCCGTCAACGGGCTTTAAGAAGTTGTTGGCGGAGAGCATGAGGAATCTCGCCTCTGCCTGAGCTTCGGACGAAAGCGGAACGTGGATCGGCATCTGGTCGCCGTCGAAGTCTGCGTTGAACGCCGTGCAAACGAGCGGGTGGAGCTTTATCGCTCTGCCCTCGACGAGTACCGGCTCGAACGCCTGAATAGACAGACGGTGAAGTGTCGGCGCGCGGTTGAGCAGTACGGGGTGATCCTTGATGACGTTTTCGAGAGCGTCCCAGACCTCGGGGCTGACCTTTTCGACCTTTTTCTTCGCGTCCTTGATGTTGGACGCGTTCTGCGTCTCGACAAGGCGCTTCATGACGAACGGTTTGAACAGTTCGAGAGCCATTTCCTTCGGCAGACCGCACTGATAGATCTTCAGCGACGGGCCGACGACGATAACGGAACGGCCGGAATAGTCGACGCGCTTGCCGAGCAGGTTCTGACGGAAACGTCCCTGCTTGCCGCGGAGCATTTCGGAGAGCGATTTGAGCGTTCTGTTCGACGAGCCGATTACCGGCTTGCCGCGGCGGCCGTTGTCGATCAGGGCGTCGACCGCTTCCTGAAGCATACGCTTTTCGTTTCTTATAATTATAACTGGCGCCTGAAGCTCGATGAGCTTTTTCAGACGGTTGTTTCTGTTGATGACTCTGCGATAGAGGTCGTTGAGGTCGCTCGTCGCGTATCTGCCGCCGTCGAGCGGTACCATCGGACGAATGTCCGGCGGAATGACCGGCACGACGTCGAGGATCATCCATTCGGGCTTATTGCCCGATTTTCTGAACGCCTCGACGATCTCAAGACGCTTGATGACGCGCAGCTTTTTCTGACCCGACGAATGAGCGAGCTCATCCTTCAGCTCGGCGGAAAGCTTTTCGATGTCGATCTCCGACAGGAGCTGCTTTATCGACTCGGCGCCCATGCCGACCTTGAAATCGTCCTCGTATTTCTCGTACATCGCGTGATACTCGGATTCGCTGAGGAGCTGGTTCTTTTCCAGCGGCGTCGAGCCCGGATCGAGAACGATATACTGCATGAAATAGAGCACTCTTTCAAGCGCGCGGGGCGTGATATCGAGCAGCAATCCCATTTTAGACGGGATTGCCTTGAAATACCAGATATGGCTGACGGGAGCCGCGAGTTCGATGTGACCCATGCGCTCGCGGCGCACCTTTTTCGTCGTTACTTCAACGCCGCACTTTTCGCAGACCTTGCCTTTATAGCGGACACGTTTGTACTTGCCGCAGAGGCATTCCCAGTCCTTTGTCGGCCCGAAGATCTTTTCGCAGAAAAGACCGTCGCGCTCGGGGCGGAGAGTGCGGTAGTTGATAGTCTCGGGCTTTGTGACTTCGCCGTTCGACCAGCTTCTTATCATTTCGGGAGAAGCAAGACCGATCTTGATAGAATCAAATGTATTCTTTGTCATTTTCGCGTTCTCCTCTCATTAGTTTTCGTCGTAGTCGTCGATGTCGTCGTCGAGTTCTTCGCCGAACATATCGTCGTTGAATATATCGTCACTGTCGATATCTTCCTCGTCGATTATATTCACGTCGTCCTCGTCGCTCTCGACGGCCTTGCCGACGTCATCTTCCGTGACGTATCTCGGAGCCATTTCTTCTTCAAGCTCGCTGAGCTGCGAAAGTTCGATCTCCTCGCCGTTTTCGTCAAGCACTCTTATGTCGAGCGCGAGCGATTGGAGCTCTTTCACGAGCACGCGGAACGATTCGGGAATGCCCGGCTGCGGGATGTTCTGACCTTTTACGATCGCCTCGTAAGCTTTGACACGTCCCGTCACGTCGTCGGACTTGACGGTGAGTATCTCCTGAAGCGTATAAGCTGCGCCGTATGCTTCGAGCGCCCATACTTCCATTTCGCCGAAACGCTGACCGCCGAACTGAGCTTTACCGCCGAGGGGCTGCTGCGTGACGAGCGAGTACGGACCTGTGCTTCTCGCGTGGATCTTATCATCTACGAGGTGGTGAAGCTTGAGGTAATACATTATGCCGACTGTAACGGGGTTGTCGAAGGGCTCGCCCGTTCTGCCGTCGTAAAGAATGCGCTTGCCGTCGACAGTTTTGATGAGTTTCTGAGAAATCTTCTCATCCATCCATGCCTTATCGGCGAGCTGTTCGGAGGTGAGCGGAACGTACGACTTCGAGCCGTTCGTATCCACTTCCTCATAAAGCGTCTTGCCGACGTAAACTTCGTTCGGGAGTATCTCTCTGTAAAGTCCCGCTTCCGTCATCGCTTCCGTGATGTCGCTTTCCTTCGCGCCGTCGAACGCAGGCGTCATCACCTTGATACCGAGCGTCTTTGCGGCGATGCCGAGGTGAACTTCAAGCACCTGACCGATGTTCATTCGGGAAGGAACGCCGAGCGGGTTGAGCACTATGTCGAGCGGCGTGCCGTCCGCAAGGAAAGGCATATCCTCGGGAGGCAGTATCCTCGATACGACGCCCTTATTGCCGTGACGTCCCGCCATTTTGTCGCCGACGGAGATCTTTCTCTTCTGAGCGATGTAAATCTTGACGGTTTTGTTTACGCCGGGAGGCAGCTCGTCGCCGTTTTCGCGCGAGAACACGCGGATATCGACGATGATGCCCGATTCGCCGTTCTTGACGCGGAGGGACGTGTCGCGCACTTCCCTTGCCTTTTCGCCGAAGATGGCGCGGAGCAGACGCTCCTCGGGTGTGAGTTCGGTCTCGCCTTTCGGCGTTACCTTACCGACGAGGATGTCGCCGTTGCGCACTTCCGTGCCCTTGCGTACGATACCGTCGGCGTCGAGGTCTTTAAGCATGTCTTCGCTGCTGTTCGGGACCTCGCGTGTGATCTCCTCGGGCCCGAGCTTCGTTTCGCGGGCGTCGATGGAGTATTCTTCAATATGGATAGACGTGTAAGTGTCGTTGCGTACGAGTTTTTCGTTCAGAAGAACGGCGTCCTCGTAGTTATAACCTTCCCACGTCATAAAGCCGATGAGCGCGTTCTTGCCGAGCGCGATCTCGCCGTCAGCAGTCGCAGGACCGTCCGCGATGACGTCGCCTTTTTCGACTCTGTCACCCGCGGAAACGATAGGTCTCTGGTTGATACACGTGCTCTGGTTGGAGCGTTTGAATTTCGTGAGCTGATAATGGTCTTTCTGACCGTTGTCGCGGACGACGACGATAGAGTCCGCGTCTACTCTCTCAACGTATCCGCTCTCGATCGCGATCTTGCAGATACCCGAGTCCACAGCCGCCTTGTGCTCCATGCCGGTGCCGACGATAGGCGCGTCCGTCACCATGAGCGGCACGGCCTGCTTCTGCATGTTGGAGCCCATGAGCGCGCGGGCGTTGTCGTCGTTTTCGAGGAACGGGATGAAGCCCGTCGCAACGGAAATGACCATTTTCGGCGACACGTCAATATAATCGGCGCGGGACGCTTCGACCTCGACGATCTCGGCGCGATCGCGTGCCGTTACCTTTTTATTTATGAAATGACCGTTTTCGTCGATGGGCTCGTTGGCCTGCGCGATGATATAGTTATCCTCCATATCGGCGGTCATGTATTCGACGATGTCGGTGACTCTGCCCGTTTCCTTGTCTATCTTGCGGTAAGGCGCCTCGATAAAGCCGTAATCGTTGATTTTCGCGTACGACGCGAGATACGAAATAAGACCGATGTTCGGACCTTCGGGAGTCTCGATCGGGCAGATACGTCCGTAATGAGTGTAGTGAACGTCACGCACATCGAACGATGCGCGGTCGCGGGACAAACCACCGGGGCCGAGCGCGGAAAGACGGCGCTTATGCGTCAGCTCTGCGAGCGGATTGTTCTGATCGAGGAACGACGACAGCGGAGACGAGCCGAAAAATTCGCGAATAGCCGCCGTTACGGGTCTTATGTTGATAAGCGCTTGCGGCGTGAGCTGATCGGGGTCCTGTATGGTCATGCGCTCCTTGATGTTCTTATCCATACGCGAGAAGCCGATGCGGAGCTGGTTCTGGATAAGCTCGCCGACGGCGCGGATACGACGGTTGCCGAGATGGTCGATGTCGTCTGTCGTGCCGATGTCGTGAGAGAGGCAGATGAGGTAGTTGATCGAAGCGAAGATGTCGTCCTTCGTGATGTGACGCGGAGAAAGCTCCGCCGCTCTGTCCGCGGCGGCCTTCTTGACCGCTTCGATATCTCCGCCCGCTTCTTCCATCATGGAAAGAAGCAGACCGAGCTTGACTTTTTCGTTGATGCCGACTTCCGTGAGGTCGATGCCGAGAACTTTCTTCGGGTCTACCATTCCGTTGCCGAACACTTTGATCTCTTTTCCGTCGCCGATGTCGACATAGGCGACGTTGACGCCCGCGTCCTCAATGGACATTGCCTCGTCAAAGCTCAGCGTTTTGCCCGCCTCGAAGATCATTTCACCCGTGATCGGATTTACAACGTTGCGGGAAAGTGTCTTGCCGGCAAGACGTTTGCCGAGCGCGACCTTCTTGTCGAATTTGTATCTGCCGACGGCGCCGATGTCGTAGCGCTTCGGATCAAAGAACATATTGTGGAGAAGGAGTTGCGCGCTCTCGACGAGCGGAGGTTCGCCCGGGCGGAGCTTCTTGTATATCTCCTTGAGGGATTCTTCGTATGCAGTCGTACCGTTCTTATCCGCCTCGAGCTGCATTCCGTCCTTTTCGAGCGTGGCTTTGATCTTTATATCGTCGCCGAAAAGCTCCATCACACCCGTCGCCGTCGAAGCCGATTCGTCGAGCGCACGGATGAGCACCGTTACGGGTATTTTGCGGTTCTTGTCGATACGTACGTAGAATATGTCGTTGATGTCCGTTTCATATTCGAGCCACGCGCCACGGTACGGAATGACCTGCGCCGTGAGCACGCCCTTGCCCGTCTTGTCTATCGCCGCGGCATAGTACATACCGGGTGAACGGACGAGCTGTGATACAACGGCGCGCTCAGCGCCGTTTATGATGAACGTGCCGACGTCCGTCATCAGCGGAAGGTCGCCCATATAAACGTCGTGCTGCTGCATTTCGCCCGTCGCTCTGTTCGTAAGTCTTACGGTGACCCTGAAAGGAACGGCGTAGTTCGTGCTTCTCGCTTTGCATTCCTCGACCGGATACTTCGGTTTTGAATCAAGCGAAAAATCGACGAATTCCACAACGAGATTGTCCGAATAGTCAACTATCGGAGAAACGTCGCGGAGCACCTCCATGATTCCCTTGTCGATAAGCCATCCGTATGACTTCTTCTGGATTTCAAGCAAATTCGGCATTTCAAGGATCTCGTCGATCCTTGCGAAAGACATTCTTGTCGTCTTGCCGACCTGCTTCGGTTTGATTCTCAATACGATCACTCCATTTCTTTGTTGTTTGACGAGTATTTTCGAACACTATTATCATCTCAGACTGTCTGCCGCGCATCGCCGTTTAACTACGTTAAAGGTGAAAAAGGCGACAGTTTGAGCATTGTAATGCAATTTACAACTATATCACACTTTTGTCAAGTTGTCAAGGGGAAATTCGCCATTTTATAAAAATTTTATTGACTTTTTCGTGCAAAACAAATATAATGGAGATGTATGCGAAAATTTTACATCAAAAGAAGGAATATTTATCATGGAATGGACATCGCTTAACGATATTCGCGAAAAATATCTTTCGTTCTTCGAGTCGAAAGGGCATCTTCGCCACAAGAGCTACCCGCTCGTTCCGCAGGGGGACAAGTCGCTCCTGCTCATCGTCGCGGGAATGGCGCCGCTGAAAAAATACTTCACGGGCGAGGCGGAGCCGCCGCGCCGACGCATGACGACTTGCCAGAAGTGCATCCGCACCAACGACATCGAAAACGTCGGCATCACGGCGCGCCACGGCACG
>JAFXWT010000171.1 GCA_017542695.1 Clostridia bacterium | reverse complement strand
TTTTTTCACGTACCACACCACGGCATTCGCGTACGTCCGCGGAAGAAGCACCATTGACGCCGTCAAGAGACACCAAAAGAACGGTTCTCGGTGGGTGCTGAAAACCGATCTGTCAAAGTTCTTTCCTCACACAACCCCCGAGTTCCTCTTCAAAATGCTCTATCAGACCTTTCCTCTGAGCGAGTACGTTCACGCGGATTTCGGATACAAAGAAGCGTTTGAAAGAGCTCTTTCTCTGTGCTTCCTCAACGGCGGACTCCCTCAGGGAACTCCTACGAGCCCCATGCTGACGAACCAGATGATGATCCCTATCGACCACGAGATCAACAAGATGTGTCACGAGCACAAACCCCACCTCTGCTATACGAGATATGCGGACGACATGGACATCTCGTCTGAGTACAGCTTCTGCTGGACGGACGTTGTTCGCGACGTCGACGCGATCTTGAAGAGATTCGACGCGCCGTTCGAGTTCAACAAAGAAAAAACTCACTACGGAAGCACGAGCGGTCGCAACTGGATGCTCGGGGTTATGCTCAACAAAGACGGCGACATCACGGTCGGTCACGAGAACAAAAAGACTTTCAAAAACATGCTCTTCGCCTTTGCGTGCGCCATCAAAGATGGCAAGCCGTGGAACGTCGGAGACACGCAGCATCTTCAAGGTCTAATCGCCTATTACAAAATGGTCGAAGGCGAACGCATCGACCAGATTGTAAACGGGTACTCTGAGAAGGTTGGCTTCGATATCCCCGGCGCAATCAAACGGATAATCAAAGGCGAGCCAGTCTCCAAGAACTAATTTTTTAGGGCGAGTGGGTATTTCGTTCGTTATTACTTAACAGCGAAGATTTGACGACGTCAAATCTACCACAAAGGTCTTCAGCCCTCTTTCGCTTTGCCTGAAGTTCGAGCCATGCTGCTGGCTGGCGCCTAGCAGCAAGCCGAACTCAGTCTTCAGCGAAAAGAAGAGAAAAACCGACACCTCATCATGATTCAAGAAGGAGCTTCTTTCATCATGATTCGGGTCAGTTTATATTGCACTCGCCCTCTTTTATCCTCAAGCATTTTTATTTGAGCGGATGGGTATTTCGTTCAGTTTGTTGATTTTTTCAAATAGACGGTTCGAGGGCTTGGCGATGCCAAGCCTACCACAAAGGTTATCTTGGTTCGCTCTCAAAATCACCTCCATGGCGGTGCACAAAACCCTGTTTTGTGCACCACAAGTGAGGAGATTTTGGAGCGGATACAAGGAATCACGGCAGGATGAACTTTTGCTAAAGCAAAACCCCATCCTTTGCGATTCCATTTTTTGCATCCGCAAATATTTTCCATGATCGTTATTGCTACAGCACCACCGGTTCTTGCTATAGCGCTTTTCTCGATGGGAAAAGTTACAAAATGTCAGGACGACAAGGGGAGCTCCGGAGTCGACAGCCGGTCTTCTGCAAGCAAACTTCGAAGTCGTACAGCTCAAGGGAATGAAAAAGTGCGCTCAGCACTGCCGAGTCCAACGCGTACCACTCGCACCTGACACCTGAAGGAGTAACCGGCAGCCGAGTCCCAGTAAGCATTCAGATGCAGCAAAACCCATGTGGATTATGGAAGCAATTACAAACAAAGGAGCGTTACTTATGAAGGAAGAGTACTACTACAGCGGCGCTGTCTACGTGTTCGGAAAGCTTGTGACCTGCTGCTGGAGCGGCAGAACCTCTGCCGTCAACGAAGGCAGAGCGAGATCAAACCTGAAACATCAATATAGAGTTCAACACAACTACGTTCACAATGTCCCGATCAAACTCACCGGCGAACTTGTCGTCGTAGGAGCGAGGTAAAATGATGAAGATTTCCAGAAAAATCGACGGAAAACTTGTCGAAATCGAACTCACAGATGACGAAAAAAGACAAGTCTTTGAAGAAGAAACAAAAAAATATCATCGCGAAGACGTTGAGCAATTCATCAAGGATAACGCTGAATTTATCATTCACGAGTATGGCATAACCATCGAGGAAGCAACGGAGGAGATAGATCATCTCGTAGCGAAGTTCGAGGAAAATACGCTTGATTACGGTCTTAACACCGAAGAGGCGATTAAGATGGCGTTCAGGCAAACATTCCTCAGGGTTGGATATTGATCGAGCAACGGAGGGGCTGTCATGTATAAAAGTGGAGCATATCTGTTCTTTGAAAGCCACGAAGATTTCGTCTCTGAGTGCAAACAAGATCCATGGGGAAGAGGATATACGGTTTATCGCGGTTGTAATAACTACCCGATTTCGTATCCATCTAAATTTCCTGCTGCGTTTGCGTTCAAGCCTGATCTTGACCCGCATTGCATTGGTTCGTTTGTGCAGAAAGACTTCGATATCGCGTGCTCTTCTGCTATACTCGGGCTGGAAAGCGAAATTAAAAGAGCAGAAAAGGAAATAGAACAGTTGCGCGCTCTCAAAAACTGGCTCCAATAAAGCAAAACGGAGGAAATAAAAAATGAACGGAAGAAATGAATTTGGGATTATTCGCAGAGTAGACGATCTCGGAAGGATCGTTATTCCGAAAGAGATTCGTAAGGCATTACGTATCCGGGAGGGAGATGCCCTCGAGATCTTCACCAGTAAAGACTCCATTACGTACAAAAAATATTCCCCTATTTCGGTTGGGTGTGAGGCGAAAAACGCCCACAAAGCACTTCTGAGAGAAGGGTTGAAATTCGCAATTTACGATACCAGCGGAATCGTAAGCGAAGGCGGCGCGTCCGGAGAGTTCTCCACTATCACTCCGGAGGTTTGGCTTGAACATCGAGAGGAGTCCGTTTCGTTTGGGGACAAAACCGTGTTCCCGATTATCGCTTGCGGAGAACTTCTTGGCTTCATCGCCGTTCTCGGAAGCGAAAAACTCGAATACGTTCTTGGCGTCGCCAGAACATTAAGTGCGTCGCTATTAAACTAACGGCTTTCAAAAAAGGAGGTTAAGATATGTTCATTGATACGCATACGCAAATGCTGTTGTGCAACACAAAAAATTCTGCAATGAAAAAGAAGATTAACCTCCCTTTTAGTGACGACGAACTTTGGGATGTCCTGAGGTCGATAGGAGTCGTGCAGACGAGATACACATTCGATCAACTTGCCTACAATGAACCAGAAGAAGAAGTTGAAGACGAAGAGTATGACGTCAGAGGTCTCTTTGACGAAGGGAAGTGGAAAGTTGAAAGCATCAAAAGTGATTACCTTCCTTCTGACTCCGATAAATACATTGGAGACCCTTTTGGGGCGAATGAGCTCATTGAGAAAATCGAGTTGCTCGACGACAGTCAGTCAGACCTTTTAGACGCATTGCTGAAAGACGGATATGATCTCGAAAGCGCCGTTACTATGACAGACGACGGTGATGCTGATTTTTATCCGAACACAACCTTGAAAGACCTTGCGCAGGTATTTAACGACGAAGGATTGCTCAAAGAGGAGTTCTTACTCGAACATATAGATTGGGAAGGCGTAGCGAGAGATCTGTCTTTTGACGGCTACAGAGAGGTAGCTGGTGGAGTCCTGTGCGTACCGTAATGTTAAGGAGATGCCATGAGAATCATTGACAAAAACACAGATTTTTATGACTATTTGCAGCACGAATACAAAGACGCTTCCGTCGTCTTTGATAGGGTTGGATCGTTCGTAGTCTCAAAAGAGATGATGGGGCGCAGTCTGTATCTGAGCGATGCAAAACCTCCTTACTACAGATTTGTCTTGCTTCAAGTTTGCCACACTTTTTGGCTATTCCTTTTTCAAGTAAAAGAAGCTTCCGATTGGGGCGAGGTGACAAGTTACTCCGGCGAGCTTATCACATCTTGGAAGAACTACGACAAAAGAAAAGAGCTCGTTTCGCTCAATACGATCATCTTTAGCCCAACCATAAGCCGAACGATAAAGAGCGGTAGTTATCTGTTTCCAAAGTACGACAGAAGCCTTATTGAAAAAAGGGCGGATACGCTCATCCAAGCGATCAACAACAACGATTATAAAATTGACTACACTCTGGACAACATGCGCTGGTGGTGTGGAAAATCCTCAAAAATCAATAAAGAAAATGGGGTTCCCATCCTCAAGGAGTGTGGTATCGCCGGGATGGTAAATCCATTGGATATATATCTTGCTTTTGACGAGTTTTTCTCGCTGGAAAAAACGTCACAAGAAAGAACCGCATCAATTGGAATCACAGACAAAGAAAAAATTGAGAATCATGGGTTTGACCCAAAGACTTCATTTCGAGGGAAAAGGAGGGACTAAACAAGTGACGGCGCTCGGCAATCTCCCTGTGGGTACAAGAATCAAGATACCTCACAGCGTTTACGGTAACATTGTATTCCAAGTTGCCGACCAAAACCACGACGGTTATCCGTCTAATTCTACAACGCTCATCACTGAGAAGATCATTCTTCTCCGCTGCTTCGACGCAAAAGAACCGAGCAACCCGAACAGCGATCGAGCGAGTAGCGGTAACAACAGGTATTCGAAATCGAACATCGACAAATGGCTGAACTCATCTGCTTCCGCTGGGCAATGGTACTCCGCTCGTCACGAATACGATGCCCCGCCGACGAACGCCAACGTCTATAACGGCTACAACGAGTATGACCAAGACGCAGGTTTCCTTAACGGGTTCGACGAAGCGTTTGTAGACGCTCTCAAAAGCACCACGCTCACAGTCGCATTGAACACCGTAACTGACGGTGGCGGTTCCGAGACCATCACACGCAGGATGTTCCTTGCGTCGCGAACCGAGGTCTTCGGGACTGCGGAAAACGGCATTATGGAAGGCAGCCGTCTCGCAATCTTCGCAGAAGATACATCGGCAAGCAGAATCGCAAAGGTCTCTGCCTATGCTGCTGCTCACAGCGAGTATTCGGTAACGGAGAATCAGAACTGGTACTGGTGGCTCAGAACTCCCTATTCGTCGGTCTCTCGCTTTGCGCGCGGTGTCTACTCGGGTGGCACTCTGAACGGCGACTTCGCGTACTACGGTGACGGCGGCGTCCGGCCGCTTTGTAATCTGGATTCTGGAATCTTGGTTTCTGACGCACCGGATGCGGAAGGGAAGTTTACATTCATTACCCCAGAAGCAAAAGAAAGAAATAGCACGTCGCTTTTATTTGACGATTTTCTTTTAGAAAGGAGTAAAGAATCATAAGCGTCGGAACGGAGACGTTAAACTCGTTCAAAAGTCGTTGTATATTTCAAAAAATGCTATCAATCGAAATGATAATCAAATCTATGTTTGATTGTGCTTTTCCTGATTGGAAAAGTTCCAAAATGTCTGGGCGAGCATACTCCGGGGCACATGAAAGACAGATGCCTCAGAAGTACAGCCACTAAAAATGCAAAAGAAAAACACGCGCGACGCACGCTCAGATCTAAGCGAAGCGACCACTGCAGCAACAATTCCAGACAAAACACAGCACGCAAAGCAAAGACATAAGCCCTGTCCGTGCTATCGCCTGCAGAAATCGTCCAAGCTCACACGCGTCTCATCTAACATCGCAATACCTGTGGATTGAAAGCAAACAATGTGTTCGATATTGCCGAAAGGCGCTCTCGACGTTGTCGAGAGTACAAAAATGTCAGGACGACGAGAAGCACCATCTCGAAATAAACAAGGACGTACGTCATCTACGTCACTCGTGTCCAAGACAAACTTGCAAAGCACACAAACAGGGCAGGAAAATAACGCAGTCATTACCACGATTCTTAATGGCAAGACAACTCCCACCCTAACAAAGAAATCAATCAATTTAAGAATCCAATTTAATAACTCACGTTATTGATAAGTTAAGAATTCTGCCAATGTATCTGAGGAACACATTAACCTGCTGCCGAGTAGATCAGCCGCATCCATCGGCTGGTATGCGCACTACTCGAGAGTGAAGCAGCAAAGCTCTTTCAGAGCAACGAGAGCCGTTTTATATGTGAGGTTGTCGGTTCGAATAATCCGAGGTTGGGCAGCCTTTGCTTCCGAGGGCGCAATGTGCGAACAAGAAGCATAACTTGTCAAGTTACGACCGGGTGTAGCGGTTTAGCCGCCAGCTTGATCGTCGCGGAACGAGGTGCCACGAAGCCAATTATGATCGCCGAGGTTGAATAACTCGCTGGAAAAAGCAGCTGTGGTAAATGGAGTTAGACGAACAGCCTCGTTTTTACGGGGCAGAAATGGTGTCGATCTGCGTTAAAACCGAAACGGAGGCGTAGAGACGAGGGTTCGATTTCCCTCCTGCTCCACCAGCGGATTCGCCGCACTCAGCGCTGTTATTTTGATATCGGCGGCGCGAGAAAAAAGAGTTATCCGACGTTGGCAGGTTTGTCAGGATATGTTACCCTGTTGTCGTTGTATTAAAAAACCATCCTCTATGTGTGCTGGTATAGCTCAGTTGGCAGAGCAGCTGATTTGTAATCAGCAGGTCGCGGGTTCGAGCCCCTCTACCAGCTCCAATCAACAAAACAAAGGGAGGAAGACGATAATGAGCAGCAAACTTAATTTCATCCCAAAGATCAAATCATACGACGACATCCGATCGGAAATGGAGCTTGACCTCAGATATAGGCTTGAATCAAGGAAAGAACTCACTTCGCTTGGGAGACCTCTGTACTACCGCATCAATCTGCAGGTGATAACCACGCAAGAATGCCCATTTTGCTGCCCATTTTGCATCGAGAGACAGAATCCAATGTCTGGCAACAACAACTTCACGGCGCAAATCGAGTCGCTTAAGCGCGTTCTGTCCGAACACCCGAACGCAAGGATGACGATTACCGGCGGCGAACCGGGGCTGTATCCCGAGCACGTCAAGAATCTCGTTGACGCATACTCTCAAAACGGGAATGGCGTCGTTTGCTCTATAAACACTTCCGGATTCAGTACGGAACTCAATGGGCTTGGGCATATCAATCTGTCGAGGAATGAGTATGTTAAGCCAAATCCTGACCTTTTCCCGGGGTGTACTGTTCAGACAATCGTGGAGACGCCGAGTTTGTCTTTCGTAAAAGAGTACATGCGGATGGACGCGTCCTCGTTTTCATTCAGGTTCCTGAGCGGTTTTCAGAAAACTGACTATCCCGTCGATATTTGGAACGATTTGCAAGAAGATAAAGACGTAACCATCCACACTTTTCGCATTGGCGATTTCTTCGTGTACGCCACGTTTGATTACGCTGGAAAACACGCAAGAGTTACGCTCGGAGATATGTGGCAACAAAAGCATAACGACTACAAGGATGGATACTCAAACATCATCATTCATCCGGACGGTCGTATTTCTACAAACTGGAATTAAACGCCAATAAGGAGGCAAGACATGGCGAATTACGAATGTGCGACAAGAACGAACTACTTCCACGTTAAGAACGCAGACGACTTTCGGGAGTTTATGAAAAGAGTCGTCTCGGACTGGGATAAAGTCGACCTTTGGGAAGAAAAAGACCAAAGCGGCAACCCCATCTTCGGGTTCGGGTGCTATGGGTCTATTCTCGGTGTTCGTTCTCAGAACACCGACGACGAAGATGAAGAACTTGATTATGATGCGTTTGTCGATGAGCTTGCAAAGCATGTCGCCATCGACGACGCGGCGATCATCTTGGAATCCGGTCACGAGAAACTGCGTTATCTGACTGGAACGGCTCTCGTTGTTACTCGTAACGAACAGAAGTATATCAACGTAGAGCACATAGCGGCAGCAGAAGCCGCAAAGATACTCTGCAACCCCGAGTGGAAAACGAGGACGTCGTACTGATTAAGGAGGCACATCCTATGAAAATTCAGCCCTACAAAAAGAAAAAGGAGGCATTTGCATGAGTATCTGGACACATGTTGCGGCTACATTTCGTGTAGATTGCGTTAGAATTTGTGGCGGTGCGGTTCCTAACTTCGAAGCTATTTTCGGCAAAACCCTAAACTTCGATGACGAGGAAGAAAAATGGAACGAAGCGGACAACAATCCGGGGATGTATCTCCCCCTCGGGAGCGAAGGTTCTCTCAAAATGTCGGTCTGGGAAGATCCGCACCAGAGTATGCTCGCTGCGTTCACGGTGTCTGTCTTTGGCGACCTGAGAGATTATAGCGACATCGAGGCAATCAAAGAGTGGTTTGATCGGTGTTGTAAAAACACATGGATCAGACAAGCCATAATCACCGCCGAATGCGAAGCGGGAGAGTCATTTACGGGCAAATGGTGCGTCGACAAGGAAAAAACAATCGTTTTCAAAGAAGGAGATGCGATATGACTAAAAAGATTCAAGAAAAGAAGTTCAGACTTGAGACCGAGCGTGTTATGCGCAAGTCTATCGGAAGCGATTACATCGGAGCCATCCTCGATCGAGAGACGGGCAGCGGAGACACTATTTTTGAGCTGATCAAAGAAGATGTTGAAGAAACGTCGGCGTGGGAAGACGAGGGGGTCTACAACGAGGATGACATCAAGCTGGCGATCGGAAGGGTTCTTTCTGAACATATGTGGCTTTGATTATGGAAAAAGAAAAAAGCACGGAAAAGACGATCTCTGAACTTAGGTGTCCGATGTGTGACACGGTTATGCACGCCAACTCCCCGTCGCCGTTCTGTTCGTGGTGCGGGTTTGACGTTTTGTCGTATTATGCGTGGAGGCTGAAGTCAAAAGAACTGTCGCTCGCAAAGGTTTTGCAGCCAACCATCGGCAACGCCCAAACGGAGGAATGAAATGACTTGTCTTGAACACCTCGTTGAGAATTGCTTGCACAACTTTGAAACGACGGACAAAACGCCAGACGAGATTCTCGCGGCGATCAAAGGAGACGTAAATCTGCATTACTCAGGTATCACCGCCGAGCAATGCTACGAGATTTGTCAATACGTTTTTTACACTTGGTACAAAGAGAGGGAATCAGATTGAAAAGAGAAGAGTACGTGGAAAGCATCGTCTATAATGGACAGATGATCAATATCGGCGTAGACGACGCCGGTCAGCAGTATTTCTTTGAGTTTATGAACAAAAAGGGCGAGCTCGAAGAGGTTGGATGCGGGGCGTATAACGGAAACTATCTCGACACAATCAAAGAGTTTTTTGGCGACGAGGATACTTCAGATGTTTCGCCGGAGAGAACCGCTCAGATCCTCTATGATTTTCTTTCCGCCGAGATAGAAGAGTGCGGAGAATGCGCCCCCGTAAGAGACACACTCGCCGACATCTGTGGAGTTACGAGAGAAGAAGCCGAAGAGCTCGGCATTGGGTATATCTTCGACGGCGCAGACGAAGAAGAAATGAATGCCGCGGAAGAAGTGATCACCAAAACTTGCGCGAATTGTGTGAATTGCATCAAGGGAGAGCAGCGTTGGGTGTGTGAGAATTGTTCCGCATCCGTCGGGATGCCCGTATACTGCGATCCCCCTCACGACGAAGCGTGTAATAACTGGTCTCTCAACCCCGAAGACGCCGATAAGCCCATCGACGAGATATACGATTACGACGACGAATTCGACGAAGACGAGGAAGACGAAGACGCCTTGTATTACGACGTCGACGAGGACGAAAGTGACGA